>JAAYPW010000079.1 GCA_012519615.1 Fusobacteriota bacterium | reverse complement strand
GTGTTTTGGAAATAAGTTTTTAACAGGAAAGAATAGGTTAGGCAAATTCTTTGCCTAACTGTGAGAGATACACCGTATCTCTCACCTATATTTTGTAAAGTGAAGGTAGATTGATATTTTATGAATTGTGTATTTATAAAATCGTAAAAATTAAAAAACACACCTTGATTTTATTGGCGTTTAAACGATATTCCTTATAACAAGGTATAATTAAACCGTAAAAGGAGAAATGGATGAGCAAAATAAAAATTATAGATTCTATAATGGGGTCAGGAAAAACAGAAAGTATAATTAACAAAATAAACAACTCAAACAAAGATGAAAATTTTATTTATATAACACCATATTTAGATGAGTGTAATAGAATAAAAAATAGTTGTAAACACAAATATTTTATAGAACCTGATGAGGTAAAAATGGGTACTAAGACAAGACACTTTAAAAATTTAGCATCTAAAGGATACAATATAGTTTCGACACACAGTTTATTTAAAGGAGCGGACGAAGAACTACTTGAAATATTAAATGCACAAAATTATACTTTAATATTAGATGAAGTTTTAGATGTAGTTGAACCGCTAAAAATTAGCAAAAAAGATTTAAAGGAAATTTTAGAAAGATACGCACACGTAGATAAAGATACAAATGAGTTAGTGTGGGACGATTTAGAATATTTTGGAAATCATATCGAGATTAAAAATATGGCAACAAACGGAAGTTTAATAGTAATAAACGGTGTAATATTACTTTGGAATTTTCCAGTAGAAATATTTAAAGCTTTCAAAGAAGTCTATCTCCTAACTTACTTATTTGATTATCAAATACAAAAATATTATTATGATTATTATGGCATAGAATTTGAAAAATATAGTTTGGATAGAATAGATAATAAAAGTATAATAGTAGAATATGGAAAATCTAAATTTGAAAAAGATAAAATTTGTAGCATAGAAAAGCTTGTAAATATATACGAAGGTAGGTTAAATAATATAGGTGATAGTGACACATCTCTTTCTAAATCTTGGTTTGAAAAAAACAAAGATAGCGTAATAATAAATTCATTAAAAAAAAATATATATACTTATTTTAAAACAAATACAAAAACAAAGTCTATGGTCAATGGATGGACAACGTTTAAAGAGTATGAAAGTTTATTATCTGGCGATGGTTACACACGAGGATTTATACCATTAAATATGAGAGCGAGTAATAAATATAACCATAAGAAATCTTTAGCATATGTAACAAACAGATATATGAATCCATTTGTAAAACAAATGTTTATAAATAAAGGTGTAGATGTAAATGAAAAGTTATGGGCTTTGTCGGAAATGTTACAATGGCTATGGAGAGGAACTATACGTGTGGATGAAAAAATGGAGGTATATATACCCTCTAAAAGAATGAGAGAAATGTTAAGAGAGTGGCTAAGTCCTAATAACTAATCTCAACAAGCTTAAAACCAATGATACAAAATCATAAAGTCAATAAATTCAATGGTTAAAAAAGTTGTAAAACTTGCAAAATAACTATTGATATAATTTT
>JAAYPW010000078.1 GCA_012519615.1 Fusobacteriota bacterium | reverse complement strand
GAGAGGTTATAAATACTTAAGCATCTCATCTAACCCTTTTTTTCCTTTTTCACGTAATTCTTGATCAAGGATAATATTATATTTTTCCTCTTTTAATGCTATATATACATCTTCTAAATTAGTTCTTTTCATATTTGGACATACAAAATTTCTCGCTGCATTATAGAATGTAATATGTGGCGCTTCTTTTCTAAGTCTATGGATCATCCCCTCTTCAGTCCCTACGATTACCTCTTTAGCATCAGTTTCTTTTACAAATTTCACCATTTCGCCGGTACTTAATGTATGGTCAGCCAATTTTACCACTTCAGGTCTACATTCTGGATGGACAATTAAAACTGCATTTTCATGTGATTTTTTCGCCTCTTGTACCTCTTCAAATCTAATTTTATCATGGACATTACAACATCCATCCCAAAGTACAATCTCTTTATTTTTAACAAATTGTTGTACATAATTTCCAAGATTTCTATCTGGTAAAAATACAATTTTATCATTTTTTACATTTTGTACAATTGTAACAGCATTTGCAGAGGTGCAACATATATCAATATGAGCTTTTACATCAGCATTTGTATTTACATATGCAATAAATGTATGTTCAGGATATTTTTCACGTAATTTAATCACATCTTCTTCTGTAATTGTATCTGCCATTGGGCAACCAGCATCTATTCGTGGTAACAATACTTTCTTATCACTACTTAACATATGAGCCATTTCAGCCATAAATTTTACCCCACAAAATACAATTATATCAGCTTCTACTCCTACCATTTTTTTAGCTAATTCCAGTGAATCTCCTACGAAATCAGCAATATTTTGGACATCTTCATTTTGGTAATTATGTGCTACAATTATAGCATTTTTTTCTTTTTTAAGTTTTTTTATCTCTTCTATCATAATTTCTTTAGTCATATCTGTCTTCACTTAATATCTAAGTGACAAACTCACCTTCCTTTATATATTTATGAAATTTTTAAGTATTTTTATCCCTGTATCTCCACTTTTATCTAGATAAAATTGTGTCCCCATTACATTACCTTTTTCAATTGCAGCTACATATTTTGTCCCATAATCAGCAATTCCTACTACAATATCTTCATCTTTTGGCACAATATAATATGAATGTATGAAATAAAAATAGCTATTCTCTTCGATATCTTCAAAAAGTCTACTATTTCTTGTTTTTTTCACACTATTCCATCCAAGTTGTGGTATTTTAATATTATTTTTCTCTATAAATTTAGCTGTACGCCCTCTTAATATACCTAGTCCTTTTATATCTTCCGCACCTTCGCATGTTTCAAAGAGTATTTCCATACCTAGATTTATTGCTAAAAAAGGTTTTTTCAGTGCTTCTGACTTGATAATCTCTCTTAATTCCAGTTTATCGATATTTTTCATTGCATCTTCAAAATTCCCTTTACCAGCTAATATGATTTTATCAGCTTTTGAAATAATATCTTTATCCCTTGTAATAATCACATTTTCTTCATATAAATTTAATGCTTTTTTCAATTTAACTAAACTTCCCATTTCATAATCAATTATCGCTATCATGATTTTTGAGAAAAATAAATTTTCTCATTCACCCCCTACAATATTTTTATCTTAGAGATTGATTTCTAATAATCTTAATTATATATTTAAAAAGAATATATACAATAAAGTTGATATATTTACATTTGCATGAATTGTATTTTTTATATCTAGGAGTTTCTCTGTTTTATCTATGTTTTTCAGATTAATAACATATAAATTAAGGATCTCCAGTAGAAATAATCGTGTATTTTTTAGAGAATTATCCCTTTTAATTAAGTTGTTTTTCTCAATGGATTCATTCTCTTTTTCAATTTTGTTTTTTTTACTAGTTTTTATTTCAGCAGCTTTTTCAATTTTTTCAGCAAGTATTACCTTTTCAAACTCGCTTATTCTATCTATATTTCTGATGAAATCTTTAATACATTTAATAATATTTGCTTTTTCAACTATATTTTCGGTTTCAATATAGTTTTCGATATAGATATTAATATCATTATAACTAAGATTTGTTGTATAATCGTAGTCAATATTAGAGATTTTCTCAATATCAGCAGTATTTCCATCGAAAAACTCATATACCTCTTTAGATACACCCAACATTTCATATGTTTTGGGATAAAAATTAATAATAATACTTCTTGATTTTATCGTTTTTATAATATTCATATTCCTTGTGGTAAGTATAAAAAATGTATTTTGTGGAGGTTCCTCAATTATTTTTAACATTGCATTTGAGGATTCTTTTTGCAAAAGCTGTATATTTTCTATAATAAATATTTTTTTATACCCCTCATAGGAATTTCTACTGGCATTTTGAATAATTTCCCTAACTTTATCTATACCAAAACCGTCATTTGCGTTGTATAGATGTAGATCTGGATATACAGCTTTCTTTATATTCACACAATTTCTACATTTACCACATCTATAATTTTTATCCCCAAGACAATTGATACTCATTGCAAAATCTATAGCGTGTTCATATAAATCCACATTTTTATTACCATAAAATAGATAAGTACCGTTTGATTTCTTTTGTAATATCTCGTTTTTTAGGATATTTTCAGATAATTCATAATTTATAGATCTAATTTCAGACATTATCTCTCAGCTTTCTCAATTTTACGTAATGTTTTTATTATTTTGGGATCCAACGCTTTCCCTGTACCTACTACAATTGCTTCTAGACAATTATCAGCTAGATACACTGGTAAATTGGTAGCATTTGATATTAATTTAGAGAAATTCTGTAGTAATGCTCCTCCACCTGCCATTACTATCCCTTTATCTACAATATCTGCTGCTAATTCTGGTGGAGTTTTTTCAAGTACTTGTTTCACTATATTTACAATATGCATAAGTGTATCGCTTATTGCTTCTAGTACCTCTTCTGATGTTATGATAATTGTCTTAGGTAATCCAGTCATAAGGTCACGACCTTTTACCTCCATTGTAGTTGGCTCCTCTAAAGGAAGAGCAGAACCTATAGTCATTTTTATCTTTTCAGCTGTTTTATCTCCTATTAGTAGATTATGAAATTTCTTAACATATCTAATTATATCTTCATCTAAATTATTCCCTGCTATTCTTATTGATCTACTTACTACATTTCCACCTAGAGATATTACTGCTACGTCTGTTGAACCGCCACCAATATCCACTATCATATTTCCTTCTGGTGCACTTATATCTACCCCTACACCTAGTGCTGCTGCTCTAGCTTCCTCTATAAGGTATGCACGTTTTGCACCTGCAGCTAATGCTGCTTCAAGTACTACTCTTTTTTCTACCCCAGTTACTTCTATAGGTACACATATCATAACTTCTGGATAAAATATTGGATGACCAAATACCTTTTTGATAAAATATCTTATCATTGCTTCTGTGATGTCTGAATCGGCAATTACCCCTTCTCTTAATGGTCTCACTGCAATAATAGAATCTGGTGTTTTACCAATCATATCTTTTGCCTCTGCACCAACTGCCATTACTTTTTTAGTCTCCCTGTCTACTGCTACTACTGATGGTTCATTTAATACAATTTTTTCTCTCTGTTTGTGATATACAAGAGTGTTTGCTGTTCCTAGATCTATACCTATACTTTTGTTAAATTTAAATAAATTTCCAAATTTCATTTCTCTTACGCTAACCGGATTATTCCGAAAAAGCTTTTCACCTCCAATTTATTCTACTTCCAAATACAATTACACATTTTCTCTTTTTCTCTTTTTCTCTTTTTATCTTTTTTATGTTTTTATGTTTTAAATTTTAAAAAAGTAATAATTTCTTAATTTGTTTTAAATAACCTCTCCGTCGGCAATTGCCGACACCTACGATTTTTGCAAAGCAAAATATCGGCGACAGAGTATTATGAAATAATACTTGAAAGCAAACCTAAAAGGAGAGGCTTTTTGTAACCGTATACATCATATCCATGTTTTTATGTTTTTATGTTTTTATGTTTTTATGTTTTTATGTTTTTATGTTTT
>JAAYPW010000077.1 GCA_012519615.1 Fusobacteriota bacterium | reverse complement strand
TTAATAGAAAAACTTGACTATATAAAAGCATTAGGATTTACAGCAATATGGATTACACCACCTGTGCTAAATAGAAATTACTATGATTACCATGGATATCACGCATGGGATATGACTAGAATAGATGGTAGATTAGAATCACCTGGTGCAACATATCAAGATTTAATAAATGAGATTCATCAAAGAGATATGAAAATTATGCAAGATATAGTATTAAATCATAGTGGAAGATATGGATTGAAAGGGCAATGTGAAGTAAAATATTGGGGAGATAGAGATGACCCAGAGTGGGGGAAAGATAGTGAAATAAACTATTACGATGAATATAATCCTAATTTTGAATACGATGGAGTATCAATAGAACCAAAATCAGGTAAAAGCTGGTATAATGGGGATCTATGGCAGAAAGAGAAACCAGAATTTCCTTGGGAAGCTGCAGATGAATATTATTGGTGGAATGGGCAAAGTTATAGTCATAAAGATGATCTAGATAATCTTTGGGGAGTCCCAAGTCCATATGTATCTGCAGAAAATTATAGAGTATACCATTTCCAATGGCCAGGAATGTATGAATCACAATTTACTTTATTAGATCCAGATTGGTTTCATAGATTTTAGTTAAAAAACTGGGAAGACTATTCTTGCCAACTAGGTACAATTCATGAGGATTGCCTTGACTTAAATACAGAGTCAAAAGTTGTACAAGATTATTTAATAGATGCGTTTGGAAATTACATCAGAATGGGAGTAGATGCATTTAGAGTAGATACAGTGAAACATATATCAAGAAATACATTTAATAGAAGATTTAATCCAGCATTTCATGAGATTGCAAAACAATCTGGTAATAATGGATTCTATATGGCAGGGGAAGTTTGTGTACGTGATCATGGAGTATGGAATAAAGGGAATCCGGCTTTATCACAACCATTCTATACATGGAAAGAGAGAAGTACTTTTGATAGTGATGACTTAATCGCAGCAAAAGAGGCATATGACTACGAAACAGGGCGTGGTGCAGCTGATCAACCTACAAGTGATAACCATTTATTATTAGGGAATACATATAGAGAACCAGATTATTCAAAACATTCTGGATTAGATGTAATTGACTTTAGAATGCATTGGAACTTTGCAAATGCAAATACAGCATTTGGGGTAAGAGATGGAGATAAATATACAAATGATGCTACTTGGAATCTAACATATGTAGAATCACATGACTATAGTCCGTTAGAAGTGGGAAATAGTCTTTATGCTAGAATGTCAGATGCTGATACAATGGCAGAAAACTGGAGTTTAATGTTTACTTGGAGAGGAATACCAACAATATTATATGGAAATGAGATACTATTTAAAGCAGGGGAGATAATAGACGAAGGGCCTAATAGACCATTAGAAGAGTCAGGAAGAGCGTATTTCGGGCCACATTTAGAAGGTAATGTAGAGGTATCAGATTTCGGAGTTTACAAAAATGCAACAGGTGAGATGGCAAATACACTTAATCACCCATTGGCACAACATTTAATAAGATTAAATAGAATAAGACATAATATACCAGCGTTACAAAAAGGGCAATATTCCACAGAAGGGATATCAGGGGATATGGCATTTAAACGAAGATTTACAGATGAAAAAACAAATGTAGATAGCTTTGTACTTGTAACAATATCAGGAGATGCTGTATTTACAGGTATACCAAATGGAAATTATATTGATGCAATAACTGGTGATGAAAAAGTAGTTTCAGATGGAAAAATCACAATAAATTGTAGTGGTAAAGGTAATGCGAGAATATATGTACTAGATTTACCAAATAATCCAGCTCCAGGGAAAATTGGGGAAACAGGAAAATATTTAAAATAAATAGGAAATAGAGAAAAAGCAGAGAGAAATCTCTGCTTTTTTACTTAAATATGGAAGTTTTATTTTGAAAATTATAATTTTGTTCCCAATTTTTTAATACTATTTCATTATATTCTTTTACATGATATTTTACTTTGCAAAAATCATATATGTGCGTTTTACTTGAAATATTATAACCGTTTTTAAAAGAAATCTTTTTTTAGCACTAAGCTAATAATTCTAGTCACAGCATTTAATCTATAACTAAATTAATATTTTGATTTTCTATCTCAATATTTTCTATACTTACATTTAATTTTGTACATATTTTGTTAGCAAAAGTTAATATTTTTATTTTGGTGTTTGTATCTACATTTAAATAAGGCGACTTTTAGAAGGTAAAAATATAAACAAAAAGAAAATAAAATTGAAAAAAATAGTAAAATAAGGTATAATTAAATATAATTTATAATTTTTTAAGGAGAAAAATATGAAAAATAAGATTAAATATTTAACAGGATACTATCTTTTGTTGGCAGTGGCAAAAAGTATTAAAATTTTACCTATTAAATTTAGATATAAATTTCTCCATTTTCTAGGTATAATAGCTTATTATACTGTAAAAAAAAGAAGAGATATTACAAAAAAAAATATTAAATTAGCATTTCCTGAATTAAGTAAAAAAGAGATAAATGAGATATCTAAAAAATCTTATATAAATATAACAACAGCTTTTTTTGAAGTGTTTTGGCTTGATGATTTAAAAGCTAATATAATAAATCTAGAAAGTATAGAGAGAGGTTTTAAAAAAGGGAAAGGGATTATACTTATATCTATGCATTATGGAAATTGGGAATATGGTGCATATAAATTAGCAGATATTGGTTTAAAATTTTCAGGAGTTGCCAGAAAACTAAAAAATCCATATGTAAATGACTATATAGATAAGTTAAGAAGTAAAAATGGATTAAAAATAATACCAAAAGGTAATGGAAACAAGCAAATTATCCGTGCATTATTAAAAAATGAAATCTTAGGACTTATATCAGATCAATACTCTAGAGATGTTGAGGTTAAATTTTTTGGAGAATTAACTGGTGCTGTTGAAGGACCTGCTAGACTTGCAAAAAGATATGGTTCAACTATTGTAACAGCATATGCACAAAGGATAAATAATGAACAGTTTGATTTCTATATTTCAGATGAAATTATTCCTGAAGATATTGAAGATACAGAAGAATTTATAAAAGTAAATACTCAAAAAATGATAGAAAACATGGAGGAAATCATAAAAAAAGATCCTACTCAATGGATGTGGCAACATAAAAGATGGAAAAAAACAATTAAATATTAATAAATACTTGAAAAATAAAAATAAAAATGGTACTATAAATAATGATTACTGTACAGAGGAGGTGCAAGTATACTTTATAAAAGAGTATACTAATAAAAATGATAATTGTAACTGGTGCAGCTGGATTTATAGGAAGTTCTGTGGTATGGTATTTAAATTCTATTGGAAAAAAAGATATTATAATTTCAGATAAATTGCGAAATGAGGATAAGTGGTTAAATATAAGAAAAAGAAATTATCTAGATTGGGTTGATAGAGATGAATTATTTTCTTTTATAGAGTCACATAGTAGTAAAATTAATACAATTATTCATATGGGAGCTTGTTCTGCTACCACAGAGAAAGATGGAGATTTCCTAATGAAAAATAATTATGAATATACAAAAAAGCTTTGGGATTATTCAGTGAAGTATGATATTAATTTTATCTATGCATCAAGTGCTGCTACATATGGTGGTGGTGAAAATGGGTATAATGATAAAGAGAGTATAGAACCTCTTCTACCTTTAAATAAATATGGCTATTCTAAGCAAATATTTGATATATGGGCACTTAAACAGGAGAAAACACCTAAAAAGTGGGCTGGACTTAAATTTTTTAATGTATATGGTCCTAATGAATATCATAAAGGTAGAATGGCAAGTGTAGTTTATCATGCATATAACCAAGTTTTATCAAATAGAGAAGTTAAGTTATTTAAATCATACAAAAAAGGCTATGAAGATGGTTTTCAACTTAGAGATTTCGTATATGTGAAAGATGTCGTGAAAATAATTAACTTTTTCAGAGAAAATAAAGATTATGAAAATGGTATATATAATATCGGAACTGGTGTAGCTGATAGTTTCTACAATTTAGCTAAATATACAATGGAATCAATGGGTAAAGTACCAAATATTAGTTTTATTGATATGCCAGAAGATATTAGAGAAAAATATCAATATTTCACAGAAGCAAAAATGGAAAAATTAAGAAAAAATGGATATAGAGAAAAACTATTTTCCCTTGAAGATGGGATAAGAGATTATGTAGTTAACTATTTATTAAAAGAGGATAAATACTTATAAAGGTTGTGGATAGATGTTTGAGATTATAAAATATATATTGCTTGGGATACTACAAGGTATAACTGAATTTTTACCAGTGTCTTCATCAGCTCATCTTACAATGTTACATAAATTTTTAAATGTAAATATGGAAAATGACCTATTTTTCGATATAGTTTTACATTTAGGAACACTAGTAGCAGTACTATTTTTTTATAGAAAAGAGATATATAATATGATAATATCACTTTTTAAATTTTTTAAAACTTATGATAAAAATATAAGTGTAAAAGAAAATATGTATAAAGATAAATACTTTAAATTGGCACTTTTTATTATAATTGCAAGTATACCTACAGCAATTATAGGACTTACACTAAAAGATAATGTTGAAAAGTTATCAAAAAATATGCTAATAGTAGGAGGATTTTTAATAATTACGTCTATTTTATTAGTGTTATATGAGCTTAAAAAAAATAGTACACGAGATATAGAAAGTTTAAATATAATAGATGCTATTATAATAGGGATAACACAGGGATTTGCAGTTTTTCCAGGAATATCAAGGTCTGGAAGTACAATTTCAATAGCAAAACTATTGGGAATCAATAAAGAATTAGCTGCGAATTTCTCTTTTTTAATATCTATACCTGCTATATTAGGTGCGTTTGTATTACATTTAAAAGATGTAATTAAATATAATATACATATTGATCTTGTAGTTTTTTTTATAGGTTTTTTAACAAGTTTTATAGTAGGATATTTTAGTTTGCGATTTTTAATCTGGATTATAAAAAAAGCAAATTTAAAATTTTTCGCTATATACTGCTTTACAGTGGGAATTATATTAATTATTTATAATCAATTTATAATTTAAGGAGTGTGAAAAATGGAAATAAGAGAAATACTAGAACAAGCTAAAGAGCAAGGTGCGTCGGATATTCATATTGTAGTGGGGAAAGCTCCATTAATAAGAGTGCATGGAATAATAAAAGAATTAGAAGCGGAAAAACTTATGCCACATGATGCACAACAATTAATTTACTCAATATTAAATGATGAACAGCAAAGAAAATTTGAAGAAACAAAAGAGCTAGACTTTTCATTTGGTATTAACAACTTAGGTAGATATAGAGCAAACGTACATATGCAAAGAGGGACAGTTGCAGCAGCGCTTAGAACAATAAGTACAGAGATACCAGATATTAGAAAACTCGGATTACCTCAAAGTGTATTAAACTTCACAGATTATAAACATGGGTTAGTACTAGTTACAGGACCAACAGGAAGTGGGAAAAGTACGACTCTAGCATCTATGATTAATACTATTAATCAAACAAGAGCAGAACATATAATTACAGTAGAAGATCCAATAGAGCATTTACATAGACATAAAAAAAGTATAATAGAACAAAGAGAATTAGGGACAGATACAGAAAGCTTTATTGCGGCTCTTAAATATGTACTAAGACAAGATCCGGATGTAATTCTAATTGGAGAATTACGGGACTTAGAGACAATAGAATCTGCATTAACTGCAGCAGAAACAGGTCACTTAGTATTTGCTACACTACATACCAATGATGCTGCACAAACAATAGATAGAATTGTTGACGTTTTCCCAACAAGTCAACAATCACAAATTAGATTGCAACTATCAAACGTATTAAGAGGTGTAATTTCACAACAACTGATTACTACTGCAGATGGCAGAAGCAGAGTACTTGCTTGCGAAATATTAGTAAATACTCCAGCAGTTGCAAACCTTATTAGGGAAGCTAAAACACATCAAATCTATTCTATGATAGAGACTGGAACTAAGTTTGGTATGAGAAGTATGGATTCTTCATTAAAAGAACTATATGAAAAAAGATATATATCATTTGATGAAATGTCAAAACGTTTAAGAAATGCAGATTTTAATTAAAATAAAAAGGCAGGCCATTGGCTTGCCTTAACTTATAAAATTGAGGTGGTATATATGCCAATATATAAATATAAGGCAAGAGATAGAGATGGGTTAGCTATAACAGGAGAATTGGATATTGAAAACCAGGATATTTTAGCTAGAAAACTAGATGAAATGGGTTATATCTTAATATCAGCTGAAGAAGCGGAAGAAGAAAAATCAAATGATATATTTGCTAAATTTAAAAAAGTAAAATCAAAACAATTAGTAGAATTTTCTGTACAAATGTCTACTCTTATAGACGCAGGGATCACTTTAGTAGGTGCGCTGGAGGTGATGGAAGATCAGCAAGAAGACATTTTATTTAAAAAAATAATACGAAATATAAGAAAAGATATACTTGCAGGGATTACATTCTCACAAGCTCTTGAGAAGGAACCTAAAGCTTTTAGTAAATTTTATTGTAGTATGATAAAAGCAGGTGAAGCATCAGGGCAACTAGATATGATATTAAACAATCTAGCTAAATTTCTTGAAAATGAGGAATCAAATAAATCAAAAGTAAAAGCAGCGCTTGTATATCCTGCTACAATGCTATTTGTATCAATTGCAGTTGTAATATTTTTAATGACACAAATTCTACCTAAATTTGAGATGATTTTTTCTGGTTCTGGAATAGAATTACCGTTACCTACAAAAATTGTCTTGGGAATTTCTCGTTTTATGCAAGATTACTGGATGTATTTATTAGGAGGAACTATTGCATTAATTGTTGGATTTGTAGTATATACGAAAGATGGTAAAGGTAGATATTATTTTGATAAATTTAAATTTAAAATACCAATATTTGGTGTACTTATAAAAAAAGTTGCAATTTCAAGATTTTCGAGAACACTTGGAATACTTATTGGTAGTAGTGTACCTATACTTAATTCTTTAGAAATAGTAAAAGATACTGTAGGGAATATGGCTGTGGCAGTAGTTGTAGAGAATATAAAAAATACTGTAAGAGAAGGGGGAATAATATCAGAACAAATTGAACTTAGTGGACTATTTCCAATTATGGTATCAAAGATGGTATCTGTAGGTGAAGCAAGTGGAACATTAGAGGGGATGCTTTTAAAAGTAGCTGATTTCTATGATGATGAAGTGGAAATTGAAATTAAGGCATTAACCTCTGTAATAGAGCCTATTATGATTGTTGCCATGGGATTAATAATAGGGGTAATTGTATTATCAGTAATGTTACCTATGTTTGATATGATGAAATTGGCAAAATAGCTGATTTTTTATTAAAAAATATAAAATTATTACTTGAATTTATCTTTTTTTTATGATACCATGAATTAATAAAAGTTAATAAACTATCAAAGATAAATGAGATTAATAGAAATATTTTAGGAGAAAAAAATGATAACTATAAATGATATAATAAATAAAAAAAATAAAGAAAAAATAACTATGTTAACTGCCTATGATTATCAAATGGGAAAATTAGCAGATGAATCAGGTATAGATATTGTACTAGTTGGCGACTCATTAGGTATGGTAGTATTAGGATATGAAACAACATTAGAGGTAACTATAGATAATATGATATATCATTCAAAGGCAGTTAAAAAAGGGCTTAAAAACAGTTTCTTATTAGTAGATATGCCATTTTTATCATATAATGTAGATATAAAAGATTCAATATATAACGCTGGGCAACTTGTTACAAAGGGATTTGCACAAGGGGTAAAAATCGAAGGTGGAAAACGAACTATTGAGACAGTACAAAAAATTGTCGAGATGGAAATTCCGGTAGCTGGTCATCTTGGTCTTACTCCACAATCTGTAAATAGAATGGGTGGATTTAAGATGCAAGGTAAACTTAAAGAAGACGCAATAAATATGATAGAGGACGCAATAGCACTTGAAAAAGCAGGTGCTTTTTGTATTGTTTTAGAAGGGATACCTGAAAATCTTGGTAAAAAAATAACAGAATCAGTATCTATACCAACTATTGGAATTGGTGCTGGTAGATATACCGATGGACAAGTCCTTGTAAATTATGATATGCTTGGATTTAATGAGAAAGTACCTAAATTTGTAAAAAAATACACTAATAGTAAAAATATACTGGGCGATGCAATTAAAAGTTATATAGATGAAGTAAAAAACGGAACTTTTCCAAATGATGACTATAAATATAATGTGGATTCTGATATATAAATTTAAATGAAATTAAGGGGGTGAATATGCTAGCAAAACTATTTTTAAATAGAGTGTTGGCATAAATTATGAAAATATCTGAATTATTTAAAATAGCAATTGAAGCTGGTATAGAAAATGACCCTTCAAAAGAGAAAATAGATGAGATAATTAAAAATAAAACTGAAAAATATAATAATGATAAATATAAAAAATATTTATTAAATGAATATGAATATAATCCGTATATTGATTCAAATCTATTTTTTAATGATGATAATCTTGATATAAAAAACATTGCAATTGGGATAGATGTGGAAACACCGGAATTATTACTAGTCGATAGAATGAGAGAACGTGGTGAAAAAATAGACCTTGTAATTGGGCATCATCCTGAAGGGAAATCAATATTTGGTTTAAATAAGATGATAAGTATACAGGAGGAATTATTAATAAGTTATGGGATTGGTGTAAGTAATGCTGAAAAAATCATGAGTGAATCGGTAGATAAATATGAGAAATCACTTAGAGGACTTAATTATAATAGAGCGGTAGATGCAGCTAAAATTTTAAATATCCCTTTTATAAATCTACATACTCCAGCAGATAATATGGTTCACATGTTTTTAGTGAATTTATTTGAAAAAAACAAACCATATAAATTAGAAAATATAATTGAGATATTAATGAATGAGAAAGAATATCAGTATGCTTATGCAAATAATAATGGCCCAATAATTCTAAATGGAAGTGAAAATAGTAGAGCTGGTAAAATATATGTAGATGTAACTGGCGGTGTAGAAGCAAGTGATAAAATATATGAAGAGCTTAAAAATAAAGGTGTAGATACATTGGTCGGGATGCACATGTCAGAATCGCACTTAAAAAAAGCAAAAGAATTTAATATTAATGTTGTTATTGCAGGGCATATGTCGAGTGATACAATTGGGATGAATCTTTTAATAGATGAAATAGAAAAAAAAGAAAAATTTGAAAAAATATATAATCTATCAGGTTTTGTTAGAAATAAAAGAAACTAAAAAAGGAGAGTAGTACATATGCTTAGAAAGATATTTGGAAGTAAAAATGATCGTGAAATAAAAAGAATAAGAAAAATAGTTGAGAAAGTAAATGCGCTTGAAGAAATATATTCTAGTTTAAGTGACGATGAACTTAGAAAGAAAACATTAGAATTTAAAGAATACTTAAGTAAAAACGAAGATTATGATAATATCTTAGTTGAAGCATTTGCAGTGGTAAGAGAAGCAGGTAAAAGAGTATTAAACATGAGACATTATGATGTTCAATTAATAGGTGGAGTTATATTACACGAGGGTAAAATAGCAGAGATGAAAACAGGAGAAGGGAAAACTCTTGTTGCAACAACAGCAGTTTATTTAAACGCATTAAGTGGACGTGGTGTTCACGTTATTACAGTAAATGACTATCTTGCTGAAAGAGATAGAAACTGGATGGGAAGAATATATGAGTTCTTAGGTTTAACAGTTGGTGTAATTCTAAACGGTATGGAAAATGAAGAGCGTAAAGCAGCATATAATTGTGACATAACTTACGGGACAAATAATGAATTTGGTTTTGATTATTTAAGAGACAATATGGTTATATCTATGGATGAAAAAGTACAAAGAGAATTAAACTATGCAATTGTCGATGAGGTCGACTCAATATTAATAGATGAAGCAAGAACTCCTCTAATTATATCTGGTCCTGCTGAAGACACAACTAAATGGTATAAAATATTCTCTGATATAGCATTATCATTACAAAGATGTAAATATTCCGAAGGGATAAAAGATAGAAAAAATAACCCTCTTGATATGAGTAAAGTGAAAGATTATGAAGTAGATGAAGAGGGGCATTCTGTAACTGTAACAGAAAATGGTATTAAAAAAGTGGAACAATTGCTAAAAATAGACAATTTATATGCACCAGAAAACGTAGAGTTAACACACTATTTAACACAAGCATTAAGAGCAAAAGAACTGTTTAATAAAGATAAAGAATATGTTGTAATTGATGAGGAAGTTGTAATTGTAGACGAATTTACAGGAAGACTTATGAAAGGGAGAAGATATTCTGATGGATTACATCAAGCTATAGAAGCTAAAGAGAAACTGCATGTAGCTGGCGAAAATCAAACTTTAGCAACTATTACATTACAAAATTATTTTAGAATGTATAATAAATTAGCTGGAATGACAGGGACTGCAGAGACTGAAGCAACTGAATTTATGCATATATATAAATTACCAGTTAGAATAATCCCTACAAATAGAAATATTCAAAGAGTAGATAAACCTGATTTAATATATAAAACTGCTAAAATAAAAATAGATGCAATTGTAAAAAAAATAGAAGAACTATATAAAAAAGGGCAACCAGTATTAGTAGGTACAGCATCAATAGGAAGTTCTGAATTATTATCAGAAGTTCTTAAATCAAAACAGATAAAGCATAATGTATTAAACGCTAAATATCATGAAAAAGAGGCTGAAATTGTAGCACAAGCAGGAAGATATAACGCAGTTACAATTGCAACTAATATGGCTGGAAGAGGAACCGATATTATTTTAGGTGGGAATCCTGAATTCCTTACAAAATTAGAGGTAAGTGAAGACGACCCAAATTACGAGTCAATTTTAAAATCTTATGTAAAAAAATGTGAAGATGAAAAAAATAAAGTATTAGAATTAGGTGGATTATATATTATAGGTACAGAAAGACACGAAAGTAGACGTATAGACAATCAGCTAAGAGGACGTGCTGGTAGACAAGGTGACCCAGGGGTATCAGAATTTTATCTATCATTAGAAGATGACCTACTTAGATTATTCGGGACAGATAGAATAAAAGGGATGCTAGAAAGATTAGGATTTGACGATAGCGAACCAATTACCCATGGACTTGTAACAAAAAGTATTGAAGGTGCACAAAGAAAAGTGGAAGGGCGTAACTTCTCAATTAGAAAACAATTGCTAGAATATGATGATGTTATGAATAAACAAAGAGGTATTATTTACGAACAAAGAAATAGAGTTCTGGAAAAAGATTGCCTAAAAGAGGAACTTATGATTATGCTTAAATCTGTAATCTCTAAAGAGGTAGATAATAGAGTAACAACAGATGATGAAACTGGTAAATGGATTGTATATGATTACATAGAAACAATAAAAGAACTGTATAATTTAGAATTAAATGAAGAAACTCTAATAAAAATGGATAGTATCGATGAGATAAAAAATCATTCTTTCCTATTACTTTCTAAATTATATGACGAACGAGAGGAAGAAATAGGTAAAGAGGTATTAAAAAGAATTGAAAAATATATATTATTAGAAATAGTAGATAATAGATGGAAAGAAAATCTTAAAACACTTGACTCGTTAAGAGAGGGGATCCATTTAAGAGCATATGGACAGAAAGATCCAGTTGTAGAATATAAAACATTATCAGTGGAAATATATGTAGATATGATTGAAACTATTAAAAGGGAATCAACTTCATTTTTATTTAAATTACAGGTAAAAAGAGAAGGTGACGTTAAATTAAAAGAGAGAAAAGAAGTTCCTATGTTTTATAATAATGTAGATGAGGAAAATACAGGGAAACAAAAGCCTATGAAAAATATAAACAAAATAGGAAGAAATGATCCTTGTAATTGTGGAAGTGGTAAAAAGTACAAACATTGTTGTGGAAGATAATATAACTTTAAAATAAAAAGGGTTTCTTACCCTTTTTATTTTTTTAATAGAAGGAGAATGAATATGATTGATTTACATATACATAGTAGATATTCTGATGGGACAAATACAATAGATGAAATTGTAAGAATGGCAAAACAAAAAAATATAAAGGCGTTATCTTTAACTGATCATGATAATATAAATGGACTAGACGAGATGAAAATTAGCTGTGAAAAAGAGAATATTGAGTGTATAGCAGGTATAGAATTTTCAACAGAATATTATGGTGTAGAGGTCCATATTTTAGGGTATTTTCTAGATACAAGAGATAATAATTTACTTGAAAAACTAAATTATCTTAAGAGTGAAAGGGAAGAACGAACAAAGGAGCTATTGGAAAAACTAAAAAAATATAAGATAAATCTCTCTTATGAAGAGGTAAAATCTGTCGCAACAAGTGATATAATAAGTAGAAGTCATATTGCTCTATTAATGTTACAAAAAGGATATGTTTACTCAATAAAAGAAGCTTTTATAAACTATATTGGTACAGGTGGTGCAGCTTATATCCCTAAAAAAGATGTAGATACACTAGGGATAATCTCACTTTTAAACGAAAATAAAGCATTGTCATTTTTAGCACATCCCAAATTTATAAAGGTAGGGGAAGGTAAACTTTTAAAGATGATAGATGAGTTTAAAGATATGGGACTAGATGGAATAGAGACAAATTACTCTGCTTTCACAGAAAAATATAAAAACTATTATAAAAATATTGCAAAAGAAAAAAAACTTTTAATAAGTGGTGGATCTGATTTTCATGGTGACATTAGAAATAATATTGAGATTGGTGACGGGAATGCATATTATGAGATGATAACACATATGAAAAATCATCTTCTATATAAATATGGAAAGGTAGTTGATTAATATAATTCAGTCTAATTTTGAAATTAGCGAAAATAATTTAAATGAATTTTTTAGAATATTATTACCAGATATAGAATATAATTTATTAAAAGTAGAAATATTGGAAGAAACTAAAGAGAATATTAAAATATTGATTGATTTAGATAATAAAATTGAGATAATATTATATGAAAATATTCTAGATAAATTAGATGATTTAAAGGTAATAATGATAAAAATAGGATTACTTAAATTGTTTGGTAAAACATATAGTTGGGGTTCGCTTACAGGGATGAGACCAATTAAATTGATACGTAAAATGAGAAATAAAATGGAATATAACGAGATATATAGACATTTAATAGATCTGTTTATGTTAGAACAAGATAAAGCAAATTTACTTTTAGCAGTTGCAAAAAATAGTGAGATAGAAATTTCTAATAATCAAATAAATATATATATTGGGATACCATTTTGCCCGACAAAATGCACATATTGTTCATTTGCGTCATATACAATAAGTGGAAAGTATATCGATATATATAGAAAATTTATTGATTTGTTAATAGAAGAGATAATAGTAATGGGAGATTTTATTAAGAAAAATAATCTAATAGTAGATAGTATCTATATTGGTGGAGGAACACCAACTATATTAAATGAGATTGATTTGGATAAAATACTACTAACTATAAATAATAATATAGATAGAAAAAATTTAAGGGAATATACAGTTGAAGCAGGAAGAATTGATACACTTACAGAAAAAAAACTAGATATAATAAAAAAATATAATATAGATAGGATAAGTCTTAACCCTCAAACTTTTAATCTAAATACATTAAAATTAGTAAATCGTGAATGGGATCAAGATAAATTTAATAAATTATATAATTATAGTAAAAAACTTGGTTTAACAATTAATATGGACTTTATAATTGGACTTCCTAATGAAACAACAGAGGATATAATATCTACATTTAATAAATTATTAGATTACAATATAGAAAATTTAACAATTCATGTATTAGCAATAAAAAAAGCATCTAATCTATTTAAAAATCAATATAAAAGTGAAAACTTTATAGATTATAAAAAAATCCAAAATAAAATAGATATATATTTAAATAAATATAATTTAGAACCATATTATCTATATAGACAGAAAAATAGTTTGGAAATTGGTGAAAATGTTGGATATGCAAAAAAAGGTTATGAATCGAGATTTAATATATTTATGATAGAGGAGAGTCAAAATACAATAGGTATTGGAGGAGGCGCAATTACTAAATTTTTTAAAAATGGAGAGTTAATTAGAATTGTAAATCCAAAAGATCCAAGTGTATATGTATTAGAATTTGAAAAAAGATTAGAAGAAAAAATTGATAAGCTAAATAAAATATGAAGGTAAAAATATAAATATACAAAATTAAACCTAAATATAGAAAAACTTAGATATAATAATGTAGTTAATATACTTGAATTTATACTAGATTAAAATACTTTTAAGCAAAAACATTATTTTAACTAAGCAAAGACATGGATGAAGTGCAGAAATTAGAATTTAGAGCTTAGAAAAATGAAATTAAAAAATAGAGACAGTATAATTAATAAAACGCACATGTATGATTTTTTTTTGTAAATAAATCTTTACTTTAGAAAAAATAATAAGATTTTAAATGTTTTATTTTTTTAAAGAAAATTATATATTTATAAATGGTATTTATAATAGAATCTAAATAAAAAAAACGTCTAAATATTTAGACGTTTTTTTATGGATTAGGTTATTTTGGGGAGTAACCTTGTTATCCAGAGCTAATCTTTATAATTATCGGAAGAAATTTAATTTACTTTAATATAATTTATTTAAATAGAACTAATCATATTTTGTTAAATTTATTGACTTTTTTGTCGATAATAATTAAGCCCATTAAAAACAAAAGGAGGAATTAAAATGCATTTTAAACTTAAGATGTATCTATTTTTGTACGTATTATTATTTGTATTTCTTGGATGTTCTCCAGGTAAAGAATATAAAGAGGATGATAGAAAAATAGAAAATGTAATTAAAAGTGTAAGCAAAATATCAGAAAATTCTATTGAATTTATGATAAATACCACAGAGGATGACATAAAAAGAACGTATACTCTGATAAAAGATGAAAATATAATAGAAAGTAATATAGTATTTGAGGAAAAAATACTAATATTAAATGAATTAGAACAAGGGGACTATACAATATTATTTAAAATTTTTAGTAAAAATAATATTTATAGAACTTTACCTTATGAATTTAATATTGATAAATTGAATAAAAAAGCTGTAATTAAAGATGTAGAGATGATAAAAAAAGACGATAATGCAAATCTAAAAATATATATAAAAAATAAAGAAAATCAAGAAATTTATCTAAAAGAATTAACTGTAAATCTTTTTAATGTAGAAGGTGAAAATGTAAATTCTAAATTCCAAACTTTATCTAATTTTGTACCAACATTACTAAAAGAGAATGAGGAAAAAATCGTAGAGATGGAATATAAAATACTAGATAATTCAATAAACACAGTATTTATAGAGATAAACATAGATGGATATACTGAAAATGAAAGAAAAATGGTTAAATTAATTAGTGATAAAAGATATAGTAAATTTGTAAAAGCTGAAGATATTAAAATTAATTTAATAAACTCATATGATAATTTAATGGAAAATGAGAAAACAGAAATTGCTTTTAATATAAAAGGGATGAAAAAAGGTAAAATTAATGTGTATTATGGAAATTATATTAAAGAATATAGTTTTTCTGAAAATGAGATATTGTTATTTGATTTTATAGCTGAAAAAAATATTAAAAATATTTATTTCAAAATAGAGGAATTAAATTATAATGTGGTAAAGAATATAAATATAGTAGAAAAAAGAAATATACAATTAGGTGTAAAAGATACAGCAAAAATAAATGAAAGAGTTGAAGTAAAAATTTTAAATGGAGATAATCTTAATAAAGATGATTTCTTTATAAAATGTGATACAAATTTTATATTAGAAAATATAGATGAAAATAACATTTATATTTTTAAACCAAAAAATAGTGGAATTTTTAACATAAGCCTATATTATAAAAATGAATTTATATGTGAAAGAACAATTAAAATTGTAGAAGAAGAAAATATTAAATTAGATGAGATTAAAATAGTGGAAAATATGGGGAAGATCTCTATTAAAGGGGTAATTAAAGTAAAAAATCAAAATATATTTAGATTAAAAGATATTAAATCAGAAGGGATTAATATAAATAAGATAAATGACTGTGATTATGAAGTTCTATCTAAAATAAAAGGTGAAGTTAACATAAATATTGAAGGATCTTTAATTGAAAATAGTGATTTTATAATAACTTTATGTTTTGAAGAATTAGAAACTTTTAAAATCCATAAAATAGAGATTAAAAATAGGTAAAAATAATTAAATAATTAAATAAAAACAAAAAAAATATATAAAAAAATTGACAAATAATGAAATATAGATTATAATTAGAATATATGGTATTTAAATGATTAAAAAATGAACAAAAAAGATAAAAAAATAAACGATAAGTTATTAAAAGGAGGAAAATTTTATGAAAAAATTTTTATTATTATCAACATTAGTAGCTGGGTTATTAGTAGCAGGAGGATGTGGAGCAGAAAAAACAGCTTCTACAGTTACAAAAGCTGAAAGTTCTTCAGTAGCAACTACAAGTAGTGCAAGTTCTTCTGGTACAGTAATATTTGAAATAGCAGATAAAGTAGGAGACGACAACGGTCCTGGTGTATATACATACCCTACAGACAGAGTGTTTAAACCTGGTTCATTTGACCTTACAAATTTCAAACTTACTGACGCAGGATCAACTTATGACTTTGAATTTACTATACCAATTGATTTTAAAAACGATTGGAAAAATGCTGGTGGATGGGACGTTCAAATGTTTGACGTATACATGAACCTTGGAACAGGAACTAACGAAGTTACTGTAAGTGGAAGAAATGTTAAAATTGCTGAAAAATGGGATGTAGCTCTTGTTGTTGGACCTGCAAAAGGCGACAGAATGAGAAAAGAGATCGATGATAAAAATACAGACGTTGCAGATGATGTATCGGATTTTGAAGATATTGCAGACAATGTGTATATTCCTGACGCTATAGCAATAGCAGGAAATAAATTAACAGCTAAAATTGATAAAGCAAAAATAGGAGATTTATCTAAAATGACTGGAATACAAGTATTTGTATTAAGTTCAGAAGGATATCCTACAAAAATAGATACTTATAATAGAGTAGTTAATGAATTCTCAGCTCAATGGAGATTTGGTGGAGGTTCAGATTATGATGGAGACCCTAACGTAATTGATATTTTAGGAGATAACGATGCATTAGGAAACTACAAATCAGATGAAGGTGTTGCAGAATTCGCAACAGTTAACTTAATTCCTGTAAAATAATTGATTTAAAATAATATAGCCGGGGCAATATGTCTCGGCTATAATAATGTTTATATATAAAAATGGAGGACTTAAATGAAGAAATTAGTCAAACTACTAATATTA
Source organism: Fusobacteriota bacterium (assembly GCA_012519615.1). Classification (GTDB taxonomy): domain Bacteria; phylum Fusobacteriota; class Fusobacteriia; order Fusobacteriales; family JAAYPW01; genus JAAYPW01. The sequence goes on along the minus strand of JAAYPW010000077.1, from coordinate 2,558 downwards.
ATAATGTTATTATTAATTATATCATCATGTAAAGCAGCAATTCCAAAAAATTATAAACCAAAAACCTCTATAAAAAATGATGGTCATATAGACAAGGATAAAATTTTGCATATAAATGAATATGACTTTTTTGTAAATGGTATCGATAATTACAGAATTATTCTTAAAACAGAAAAAAATGATGTAGAAAAAGCATTTATTTTTTACAAAGATAATGAAAAAAAAGAGATGCAAAGTATTGGAGAAAATAATATGTATAGTTTTTTCTCAGTTGATTTAGAAATTAAAGAGGAAGATTTTTCATATTATTTCAGTATAATTGACGGAAAAACAGAAATTTATTATGGTAGTAATGGTGTAAAAAATAAATCTGAAATAGATAGATTTGAAAAAAATATCGAGAATATTAATTATAATTATAAAAAAGATAATATAAATATTGTTTATAAAATATTTATTGATTCATATTATAATGGTAAAGTTGAAAATGATCCTCAATTTAATGAATTTGGACCTAGTTATTTTTTATTTAATGAAGAAAAAAATATTATTCCATATGTGGATGTCAATAAATTTGCAAATACTGAGAGTAAAAGCTATGGATACTTTAATATAAGAGATAGGAAAAAAAACTGGTATGAATATGATAAATGGGAGGAATTAGCAAATAAAGAGATTAAATGGGACATAAAAAACAGTCGTCATTTTGGCGGTGATATACAAGGGATAGTAGAAAAAATACCGTACCTAATTGATAAAAAAATAGACACAATTTGGATTAACCCACCATTTTTTTCCTATTCAAATCATAAATATAATATTATTGATTATAGACATATTTCACCAGACTTTGCTACTACAGTTCAAGTAGGAGATATTGATAAAGATAAATATAAAGATGATAAAATAAAAATATATTCAAAAGAAAATGCTAAAGAATATGAACTATTATTATTTAATACTAATGAAAATAAAAACGGTTTATCTGAATCAATTGATGAAAAAACATGGCTTTTTACTGAATCGGATATAGAATTTATAGAATTTATAAATAAATTGCATGAAAATAATATTAAAATAATTGTAGATTTACCAATAAATTATACATCAAAGCATTTCTTTGCATTTTATGATGCAATTGTAAATGGACCTACATCTAAATATGCAAAATGGTATAAATTTTCTGACTGGGAAAAAACAGATAATTATAGTGGTTTAAATTTATCAACGTGGAATCCTCCGGTTAAATATAGTGGTAAAGCAAAAATAGGTGTATATCAAAATGGTGATGAGATACTGCGTACTAAATGGGTGTCAATACCGAAAGATGCTACATATGAAGAAAAACTTGAGATTTTTAATTGGAATATAGAGAATATTGATTATGAATGTTGGATGGGTAGTAAAGAGTTACCTATACTAAATTACAAAGAAAAATCTGTAAGAGAATTTATTAAACAATCAACATTAAAATGGGTAAAAGGTATAGGAAATAGCGGGATAGATGGCTATAGAATAGACGATATATTAAGTGTAAATTTAGATTTTCTTTTAGAATTAGAAGCAGAATATAAAAAATATAATGAAAATTTTATTGTTATTGGAGATATATGGAAAAATCAATTAAAAGATAGAAACAAGTATAATATTGATTATACTACAATTTATGAGTTAAATAAGATGTTTATTGATTGGCTGATAAATGAAAATGAAAAATTTACAATAACTTTAAGTGATTTTATAAATAATCAGTATTTATTTTATAAAAGTATACCAAATAATTATGTAGAAACAACATTAAATATGATAGATGGATTTAATACTGATAGGATGCTTTCTATGCTTATAAATGGAGATAGAGATTTCGATACAAAAAATAGTAATACAGAGAGCAATTATTTACTAATTAATCCAGAGATTTACGATAATAAAATTGTAAATAAATATGAAAAATTGTTAGTATTTCAGTTTTTTAATATTGGAGTGCCTGTAGTATACTATGGTACAGAGGTTGGAATGTGGGGTGGAGATGCCCCTGATAGTAGAAAGCCTATGTTTTGGGAAAATGAACCACATGAGAAAGAATCTGATAAAATAAGTAAATATAAGTTATTATTAGATGAATTTGGTCAGAATAAAGAGATGATAATAGATGAGGCAAATAAAACTTTGTATTATCCTGTGGAAAAAAACTATGATATTGTAAAATCATATGATAAAATAGTAAAAGCTTATTCAGAGGATAAAGAACTTTTTAAGTATGGAACAATTAAATATTATGATATTATCAACGATAATTGCATTATATTTGAAAGAGTATATGAAAATAGAAAAGCAATCGTAGTTATAAATAAAAATTCAGAGGAAACAAAACTTGTTATACCATATAAAACTAGAGATAAATTTGTAGATATTTTATCAGAAAAAAAAGTAACATACGATGTAATTGATGAAAAAATCGAGATTAATTTAAGAGATATGGAAAATTATATATTATATAAAAAATAAATAGGAGGAATGATAAAAAAATGGGGAAAAAACTATATTTAATTACAATT
>JAAYPW010000076.1 GCA_012519615.1 Fusobacteriota bacterium | reverse complement strand
GCTTCATTAGATAAAAATAGTTGGTTAAAGGATTTTGGAGTTGTAAAAAAGAATTTTGAAAATATTCTAAAAGAGTTACGTGGTACACAAAAAGTAAATAGTGTAAACTATGAAAGTGCACATGAAGTTTTGGAAAAATACGGACGTGATCTTGTTTTACTTGCAAAAGAGGGGAAACTTGATCCAGTTATTGGGCGTGATGAGGAGATTCGCCGTACAATACAGATATTACTTCGCAAAACAAAAAATAATCCTGTAATCATCGGTGAACCAGGAATAGGTAAAACAGCTATAGTTGAGGGGATCGCAATACGTATTTTAAAAGGTGATGTACCAGAGGGATTAAAAGACAAGACTATATTTGTACTTGATATGGGAGCATTAATTGCAGGAGCTAAATATCAAGGGGAATTTGAGGAGAGACTGAAATCTGTAATAAAAGTTATTGAGGATTCAAAAGGTAAAATTATTCTATTTATTGATGAGATACACTTAATTGTTGGTGCTGGAAAAACATCAGGTGCAATGGATGCAGGGAATTTACTTAAACCAGCATTAGCACGTGGTGATATTAAGTTAATAGGTGCTACAACAATAGATGAATATAGAAAATATATTGAAAAAGATAGTGCGTTGGAAAGAAGATTTCAACCTATTTATACAGAGGCACCAACTGTAGAGGATACAATATCAATTTTAAGAGGATTAAAAGAGAGATTTGAAGTTTATCATGGTGTAAGAATTAATGATAATGCATTAATATCAGCAGCTATTCTAAGTGAAAGATATATTACAGATAGATTTCTACCTGATAAGGCAATTGATCTAATTGATGAAGCATGTGCTGTGGTTCGTATGGAAAACGATAGCATGCCAAGGGAACTAGATGAATTAATAAGAAAATCGATGCAGTTAGAGATTGAGAAAGAGTTGCTAAAAAAAGAAAAAGATATAAATTCTTTACAAAATCTCGATAAAATTCAAAAAGAACTTTCAGAGATTAATGAAAACAAATTACTTCTACAAAGTCGATGGGATATTGAGAAAAATGCTATTAATAGAGTAAAAGAGCTTAAAAAAGAGATAGAAAAAACTAATTTATTAATTGAAGAAGCTGAAAGAAATTATGATTTAAATAAAATAGCTGAATTAAAATATGGTGTACTCTCAGGATTAGAAAAAGACTTGTTAGCATTAGAAAATAAGATAAAAGAAAATGAAAATAGTGATGATAAACTTTTAAAAGAAAATATATCATCTGATGAAGTAGCAGAAGTAGTGGCAAGATGGACAAAAATACCTATTACAAAACTTGTAGAGGGGGAAAAAGAGAAAATTCTTAATCTTGAAAAAATATTATCTAAATCAGTTATAGGTCAAGAAAAAGCAATTAAAGTAATTTCTGATACTATATTACGTTCGAAAGCTGGATTAAAAGACTTGAACCGTCCAATTGGTTCGTTTATTTTCTTAGGAAAAACAGGTGTTGGTAAGACATATTTAGCAAAACAAATTGCAAAAAACCTATTTGATTCGGAAGATAATATTATTAGAATCGATATGTCAGAATATATGGATCGATTTAGTGTAACGAAATTAATCGGTTCACCACCAGGATATGTTGGTTATGAAGAGGGGGGGCAATTAACAGAATCAGTACGTAGAAAACCATATAGCGTAATACTTTTTGATGAGATTGAGAAGGCAAATATTGATGTTTTTAATTTATTGCTTCAAGTATTAGATGATGGTAGACTTACCGATAGTAAAGGGAAAGTTGTAAATTTTAAAAATACTATTATTATAATGACATCGAATATAGGAAGTGAATTTATAGATAATAGCGAAAAAGTTATGGAAACTATGAAAAAACATTTTAAACCAGAATTTTTAAATCGTATTGATGAGATTATAAAATTTGAAAAACTAGATAAAAATAGTATTAGAAATATTGTTAGGCTAGCATTAAATGAAACAAATGATTTACTAAAAGATAAAAACATTACTATAACATTTAATGATGAAGTACTTAATTATATTGCTTCAAATGCTTATGATGAGGAATATGGTGCAAGACCAATAAAAAGATATATAGAAAAGGAAATAGAGACAGAATTAAGTAAGAAAATATTAAAAAGTGAAATTTTAGATGGAGATAAAGTTGAACTATACATAAAAGATAATAAAATCGATTTTATGACTTAAGATAAAGTAAATATCGTATTAATAATTTAAATATTACAATAAATCCTTCTCCTTATGGTAACCCACGTATTTAAAACATATGTGGTCGAACAATTGGAGAAGGATTTTTTATTTATATTATATATTTAAATTAAATCTTCTTTAAAACGATTTTATCACTTTAATTGCACATTTTTATGAGTATATCAAGCTTGTAACTATTGTTTAATACTACTTTATTGGAAATATTTTTTTATGTAAAAATCATAAATATTTAAACATCTTTTAAATTTATAATTTTCTAGAGATTTAGTTTGGATAAGATATATTTAATTTTTTTTAGGATATGAACCTAATATTTTAAAATCAGATGAGATTTTTTTTACATTTTCAAATGCTTTTTGTAAATTTTCATCTTCATAATAACCTTCCATATCTAAAAAGAATACATAATTCCAGTTACTTTTCTTGTTAGGACGCGATTCAATCATTGTCAGGTTAATATTGTTTTTATAGAAATGCTCAAGAACATGATATAAAGCTCCTACTTCTTCATTAGGTGAGAACATAATAGAAGTTTTATCATGTCCACTAGCCTTATTAATATTTTTACCAATTACTAAAAAACGTGTTGTATTATTTAATATGTCATCAACTGATTCTTCTAATATATTTAAATTATATTTTTTAGCAGCTAAAATAGGCCCTATAGCTGCTGAATTAGTTGTCTCAGAAGCTAATTTTGCTGCATATGAATTTGAGCTAACCTCAACTAATTCTGCATTTGGAAAATTACTATTTATCCAGTTTTTACATTGACCAAAAGATTGTGAATGTGAAAATATTTTAGTAATATTATCAAACTTTGTCTCTTTACTAATGAAATTTTGTGATATTTTTAATTCTAATTCAGCTACAATTTTTAAAGGTGAACAGGTAAATTTATCTAAAGTATAATTGACAGCACCTTCAGTTGAATTCTCAATTGGAACAATACCGTAATCAGCAAAGTTTTTTTCAACTTCATAAAAAACTGCATCAATAGAGTGTTTTGGATGAAAAATTACAGAAGAACCAAAAACTTTAACAGCAGCTTGGCTTGTAAAACTTGCTTCTGGTCCTAAATATGCAATTTTTAGGTTTTTTTCCAGACTTCTACACGCAGATATAATTTCAGTAAAAATAGAAATTAAGGATTCATTAGATAATTCTGAATTGTTTTTCTCTTTTAATTTTTCAAAAATTTGTTTTTCTCTTTCTGGAATATATATAAATCCACTTGATTTATTTTTTAATTCCCCAACTTTTTGCACAACTTTTGATCTCTTAATTATTAATTTTAAAATTTCATCATCAATATTATTAATCTCTTTTCTTAGATTATCAAGGTCTAGAGATGAAATATTTTTTAATTCCAATAGCTACACCACCTTATAATTTTATACATATAATAATATAATATAATATATTTACAAAAAAATCAATTTTTTATTGCATATTTTCCAAAAATTATGTAAAATGTATATAGGAATATTTTAAATAATTATAAGAATATAAAAAGAGGTGATATGCATTGGCAATATTTTCTAATAAAAAGAAATATGCTACATTATCGGTTACAAGTGATAGCGTAAACGATAAAAAAAATGATAACAAGGTGGTTCTTAAAGAGAGTATTACAAATAGTCTTTGGATAAAATGCACTAAATGTAATGAAATTGTGTATAAAAAGGAAATAGATGCAAATAATAAAATTTGTCCAAAATGTGGTTTTTATTTTAGAATGAGCGCAATTGAAAGAATTAATCTATTAGTAGATGATGGTACATTCACTGAGCATGATGAGAATGTTTTATCTAAAGATACTTTAGACTTCTACGGTTATAAAGAAAAATTAGAATTAAGCATAGAAAATACTAAATTAAATGATGCTGTTATATCAGGAATTGGATTTTTAAATGAGATAGAGATAAGTATAGCAGCAATGGATTTTGATTTTATGGGTGGAAGCATGGGGTCAGTAGTTGGAGAAAAAATTACAAGAGCAATAGAAAGAGGGCTTGAAAAAAATATACCTGTTGTAGTTGTATCTTCTTCTGGAGGAGCTAGGATGCAAGAGGGGATATTATCTCTTATGCAAATGGCGAAAACTTCTGCAGCACTTGAAAAATTAAGAAAACAAGGGCTACCTTTTATATCAATACCAGTAAATCCAACAACAGGAGGAGTTACAGCAAGTTTTGCAATGTTAGGTGATGTAATAATGTCAGAACCTGATGCTTTAATCGCATTTGCAGGGCCTCGTGTAATAGAACAAACTATCAGACAGAAATTACCTGATGGTTTTCAAAAATCAGAATTTTTACTTGAACATGGTATGTTAGATATTATTGTATCAAGAAAAGAGATGAAAGAAACGTTATACAAAGTGCTTAAAAACTTGTTAAATGTTTAAAAAAAGGTGTTTTACGAAAGGAGAAGATAATGAAATTTTATTTAGAATTTGAACAAGAGATAAAAAGTTTAGAAACAAAACTTGATGAATTAAAATTATTTTCAAAAGAGAAAGAGATAGATTTAAATTCAGAAATAAATAAATTTGAGAAACAATTAGAAACTTTAATGATTGATACATATGCTAAATTAACACCTTGGCAAAGAACTCAAGTTGCAAGACATCCAAAAAGACCGTATACATTAGATTATATTAAACATATGTGTAGTGAGTTTGTTGAATTACATGGAGATAGATTATTTAAAGATGATCATGCTATTGTAGGTGGAATTGGTAAAATTGATAAACAAAGTTTTGTAATTATTGGACAACAAAAAGGTAGAGAAGTTAAAGAGAATTTATATAGAAATTTCGGGATGCCTAATCCAGAAGGGTATAGAAAAGCACTTAGACTTATGAAACTAGCTGAAAGGTTTAATCTACCTATACTTACATTAATTGATACAAATGGAGCATATCCTGGTATTGAAGCAGAAGAACGAGGTCAAGGTGAAGCAATTGCGCGTAATCTTATGGAAATGGCAGGACTGAATGTCCCTATTATATCTGTTATTATCGGTGAAGGTGGAAGTGGTGGAGCACTTGGAATTGGTGTTGCAGATAGAGTACTTATGCTTGAAAATAGCTGGTATTCTGTAATATCTCCTGAAGGGTGTGCAGCGATATTATTTAAAGATGCATCAAAAGCATCTGTAGCTGCAGAAAGTCTAAAAACAGATGCAGTTTCTCTTAAAAAAATGGGTATAATTGATGAAATTGTAAAAGAACCAGTTGGTGGTGCTCATAGAGATTATGAAGTTGCTGCAAATAATGTAAAAAAATTAATACTTAGTATTTGTAAAGAATTGAAACAGTTAAAAGTTGACGAATTAAAAGAGAAAAGATATCAAAAATATAGAAATTATGGAGTTTTCACAGAATAATTTTATAATAAAAAGGTACTCTTATTAAATGAGGGTATCTTTTTTTTTAAAAATAAATATATAATATTAATTTTTAAATTGTTGAAATTTTTATACTGCTATGATATAATAAATATAATAAATATTATGTTTTGGAGGAAGAGATGGATAAAAAATTTTTTGTAACAACACCAATATATTATGTTAATGGGGAACCACATGTAGGGACAGCATATACAACAATAGCAGCAGATGTTATTTCAAGATACAAAAGATTAAAGGGCTATGATGTATATTTTTTAACCGGAACTGATGAACACGGTCAAAAAATTGAAGAAACTGCTAATAAAGCAGGATTAACACCTAAAGAGCTTGTGGACAAGACTTCTCCTAAATTTAAAAAAATGTGGGAAAGATTAAATATAAGTAATACTGATTTTATAAGAACAACAGAAGATAGACATATAAAAGCTGTAAATAAAATATTAAAAAAAGTAAATGAAAATGGGGATATATATAAAGGAAACTATGAAGGATTATATTGTGTCTCTTGTGAAAACTTTGTACCTAAAAATCAAGTTGATAAAGATGAACTTTGTCCAGATTGTGGTAAAAAATTACGAACTGTTAAAGAGGAATCGTATTTCTTTAAAATGTCTAAGTATCAAGATCAACTACTTAAACATATTGAAGAAAATCCCAATTTTATTCAACCAGAATACCGTAAAAATGAGATTGTCTCGTTTATTAAACAAGGACTTACTGATCTATCTATATCAAGAAATACATTTAAATGGGGAATTCCTTTAGAAATTGATAATGGTCATGTAATTTATGTGTGGTTTGATGCACTTACAAACTATATTACTGCAGTTGGATATGAAAATGATAGTGAAAAATTTGATAAATATTGGAATAATTCAGAAGTACTTCATATTATTGGAAAAGATATAATAAGATTTCACGCTATTATATGGCCAACAATGTTAATGTCTGCTGGTATAAAAGTTCCTGATAAAATAGTTGCACATGGTTGGTGGACATCTGAAGGGGAAAAAATGTCTAAATCAAAAAATAATGTTGTTGATCCAGAAAAAGAGATTGAAAAATATGGTTTAGATGCATTTAGATATTTCATGCTTAGAGAGGTAAATTTCGGTGTGGATGGAGATTATTCACAACAAGGTATAGTAAACAGAATAAATTATGATTTAGCAAATGATCTTGGTAATTTATTAAATAGAACTATTGGTATGGTAAAAAAATATTTTAATGGAATTGTAATTGAAGGTGAAGGGGAAGATAATTTCGATAAAGAGATCAAAGCTTTATACAGTCAAACTTTAGTAGAAGTTGATGACTATATGAATAAATTACAATTTTCAAAAGCATTAGAATCAATATGGAAATTTATCTCTAGAATGAATAAGTATATTGATGAAACAGCTCCGTGGACACTTGCAAAAGATGAATCAAAAAAATCACGTTTAGCTGTTGTTATGTATAATCTTGTAGAATCATTATATAAGATATCGGTATTAATATCACCTTTTATGCCTGAAACTTCAATAAAAATGCTAAATCAATTAGGATTAAATGAAAAAATAGATAACCTATCTATAGAAAAGATAGAAAATTGGGGGAATATCCCTTATAATATAAAATTAGCAGAACCAAATCCAATATTTCCACGTATTGAGTTAGAAGTAAAAGAGGAAGAAATTATTGAAGAGGAGCAAAATTTCATATCAATTGATGATTTCTCAAAAGTAAAGATTGTTGTAGCAGAGATATTACAAGCAGACAATGTAGATGGTGCAGATAAACTACTTAAATTTAGAGTTTCTATTGGTAAAAAAGAGAGAACCGTTCTATCTGGAATTGCTAAATATTATAAACCGCAGGAATTAATTGGGAAAAAAGTTTTATTTGTATCAAATTTAAAACCAGTAAAATTAAGAGGAATTTTATCTGAAGGGATGTTACTTACAACTGTAACTAAAAAAAGTATTAGATTAATTGAAATTGATAAATCAATAGAAAATGGAACCGAAGTAAAATAAACTAATTTATTTGGGGTGATATATTTGAAAAAAATAAGAAAAGCTGTAATACCTGCTGCAGGATTAGGTATTAGATTTCTACCTGCTACTAAATCTCAACCAAAAGAGATGTTACCAATTGTAGATAAACCTGCAATACAATACACAATAGAAGAGCTTATTAAATCTGGAATTACGGATATTATAATTGTAACCGGTAGAAATAAAAGAGCAGTTGAAGATCATTTTGATTACTCTGTAGAATTAGAAACTATTTTAGAACAAAAAGGTAAATTTGATGAACTGAAAATGATAAGAGAGATATCAGAGTATGCGAATATATATTATATTAGACAAAAAGAACCTTTAGGATTAGGACATGCGATTTTAAAAACAAAAGAGCATATTGGCAATGAACCGTTTGCAGTAGTACTAGGTGATGATATTATTGCAAGTGAAGAACCTGTTATTAAGCAGATGATAGATGTTCGAGAAAAAAATGGCGGTGGAAGTATAATAGGTGTGCAAAGTATTGAACGTGAGAAAGTATCGTCATATGGGATAATTAAACCTAGAGAAAAATTAAGTGATAAAGTGTGTAGTATTTCTGATTTTGTTGAAAAACCAAGTATTGAAAAAGCACCTTCAAATTTAGCTTGTTTAGGTAGATATATTTTAGAACCAGAAATTTTTGAGTATCTTTCAGATACAAAGCCTGGAAAAGATGGAGAAATACAGTTAACAGATGGAATTTTAGCAATGATAAACAATAATAAAAAAGTATTAGCATATAATTTTGATGGAATTAGGTATGATATTGGAGATAAATTTGGATATATTCAAGCAAATATTGATTATGCACTTAAAAATGAAAGTTTACGAGGAGAACTAACAGCATATATTAAAAAAATAAGTACAATTCTATAAAAATTATAGAGAGGAGCTATTACATGAAAACTTTAGGAGTAATACCTGCTAGATATGCATCAACAAGATTAAATGGGAAACCGCTGGTAGATATATGCGGGTATAAAATGATAGAGTGGGTCTATAAAAGAGCAATAAAATCTTCACTTGATAAAATTGTCGTTGCAACAGATAATGAAGAGATATATAATGAAGTGAAAAGATTTGGTGGGGAAGTTGTTATGACTTCTGATAAACATAATACAGGTACAGATAGAATTGTAGAAACTGCAAAACATTATGAAGATTATGATGTGATTATAAATATTCAAGGTGATGAACCATTAATTGAACCAGAATTAATTAATCAGTTAGCTAACATATTTAATGATAAATCAATAAATATGGGTACATTTAGACATAAAATTAATAATGAAAATGATATTATAAATCCAAATGTTGTAAAAGTAATAACAGATCTAAATAATGATGCAATATATTTTAGTAGAAGCGTAATCCCATATAATAGAAATAATGAACCGGATATAGTTTATTATAGACATATTGGAATTTATGGATATAGACGAGATTTTCTATTTAAATACGCTAGTTTCAAAAATTCAAAATTAGAAAAACTCGAATCATTAGAGCAATTACGTGCTATAGAAAATGGATATAAAATTAGAGTTTTAGAAACAAATTATAATGTAAAAGGGGTCGATACCAAAGAAGATCTAGATGATGTAATTAATTATATTAATAAAAATAATATTAAGATCTAGATATTAGGGGGATATATGAAAAAAGTTATATTATGTATAATGTTTACAATGTTACTAATCGGTTGTAGAAAAGT
>JAAYPW010000075.1 GCA_012519615.1 Fusobacteriota bacterium | reverse complement strand
GAAGCTCTTTTGGATATAATAATTTAGTTGTTGATATGAGAAGTTTCCCAATTATGAGAGATTATGGGTACCCAATTGTTTTTGATGCAACACACTCAGTACAAAAACCAGGTGGTAAAGGTGAAAGTAGTGGTGGAGATAGAGAATTTGTTTATCCATTAATGAGATCAGCAGTGGCTATGGGGATAGATGGTATTTTTGCAGAAGTTCATCCTGAACCGGAAAAGGGAAAATCAGATAGTTCAAATATGTTACCAATATCTTCGCTAAAAGAGATACTAGAAACAGTATTAAAAATAGATGAAATTATAAAAAAATAGACTGATTCTAATAAAAAAGGTGGTGAATTCCTAATAACTATAATTTTAAATTCTAATTAAAATAGAGTTAGAGGGGAAAAAATGGATCTATTAAATGAAGCTAAACAGGTATTTAACTCAGAAATAGAAGAACTTATAAAAGTAAGAGATAAAATAGATAATAGTATACACGATGTATTAAGAGAATTAGTAGAAACTAAGGGGAAAGTAGTGGTAACTGGTATTGGAAAATCAGGAATAATTGGTAAAAAAATATCAGCAACATTAGCATCGACTGGGACAGAATCAGTGTTTATGAATGCTGCTGAAGGACTACATGGAGATTTAGGTATAATAAAAAAAGATGATATTGTAATTGCAATATCAAATAGCGGAAATACAGATGAGATTAATTTAATTGTACCAGTTATAAAAAAAATAGGGTGCAAAATAATTGCACTTACTGGTGGTAAAAATTCTAAATTGGCATTAGAATCAGATTATATAATAGATATTGGTGTAGAAAAGGAAGCGTGTCCTATGAATTTAGCACCAACTTCTTCCACCACTGCAACACTTGTAGCAGGAGATATGATTGCTACACTACTTATTAAATTAAAAGGGTTTAAACAGGAAAATTTTGCGCTATATCATCCTGGTGGAAGCTTAGGAAGACGGTTATTATTACATGTGAAAGATGTAATGCATCCTTATGATAAATTAGCAATTGTAAAAAGCACCGATGATATTGATACAGTTGTAATGGCAATGACAGAAAAAAAATTAGGGATAGTTTGTGTAATTGATTCGGATAAAATAAATGGGATTATTACAGAAGGAGATATAAGAAGAGCTTTAAAAAGAAGAGATGTTTTCTTTAGTTTAAAAGCAGAAGATATAATGACAAAAAAATATTTCTATGTTGATGTAGATTGTATGGCAATTGAAGCATTAGAGATAATGGAAAATCGTGAAAGTCAGATTTCGGTATTACCTGTAATGGATAAAAATAATAGATTAATAGGGGTAGTTAGAATTCATGATTTAATTGGTAAAATTAAATAATAGGGAGATGAGTATCTGTTCTCATATGAGAGCAGATAAAATTTATGATTTTAAATTTAAGTATAATTATATTAATCGTATTTATAATTTCACATGTTTTTGAAAAAATAAAAATCCCTAAATTAGTGGGGATAATATTTTTAGGTATTTTAATTGGACCGTATACAAAAGAGATATTTATAAATAATGGGGTAATGATAAAAAATGGATTTATTGCGAATCATGTTTTTATTACAGACTATATTATGGAGATTAGCTCTGATCTTAAAAACATTGCTCTTATAATAATATTACTTAGGGCAGGATTAAGTATTTCAAAAGATATTTTAAAAAAAATAGGGAATAATGCTATAAAACTAAGTGTAATTCCAGGTGTAATTGAAGGCATTTTTGTAATGATATTAACTTTTTTTATATTTAAAATCTCATTATATGAAGCTGGTATGCTTGGTTTTATATTGGGTGCAGTGTCACCAGCTGTAATTGTGCCATTAATGATAGAATTAAAAAATAGAGATTATGGAAAAAAAAATGAGCTTCCAACATTGATTCTAACAGGAGCATCATTAGATGACATTGTTGCAATAACTATTTTTACAGTTTTTCTAAATTTGTCGATTGGTTCGGATACTGAATTATATATGCAAATTATAAATATCCCTATAAAAATAATCATAGGAATAATAATAGGGGTAGTAATCGGTAAATTCTACTGTGGTTTTTTTAAGAAATTAAGAGGTATAAGAGATACAAAAAAAATGATTATCTTAATAATAATAGCAATTTTATTATGTGAATTAGAAAAGTATATCCCTATAGCTATTTATATAGCTATAATGATTATTGGATTTGTTATTAAAAATAGTTATAACGAATTAGCAAATCGATTAGAATCAAAATTAAATAAAGTTTGGATTCTAGCTGAGATAATGCTATTTTTATTGGTGGGAGCATCTATTAATTTAAATAGTATAAATGGATATCTATTGTTAGGGGCATGTATTATTATATTCGGTCTTATTGGAAGAGGGATTGGAGTTCTGATATCACTATATAATTCAAATTTAAATAGAGAAGAAAAACTGTTTTGCATAGTATCATATATCCCTAAAGCAACGGTACAAGCTGCAATGTGCACAATACCACTTGCAATGGGGGCAAAAAATGGTGAAATCATTATAGGGATAGCAGTATTAAGTATATTAATAACTGCACCATTAGGTGCAATAGGGATAAGATTTATATCTAAAAAATATAAGTTGTAAAATCTTATAAATGTTGAAAAAGAGTAGTCATTGTGGTATAATATTAGATATAATTTATAGCAGGGAGGTGTAATCTATTAACAATTGTATATGTTGATAGAATTAAAATGGAACTTTATATATCACCAAAACAATATGTAACAGGATATGACAATATTTTAGAATTGGGAAAGTACTTAAAACAATATGGAGAAAATGTTTTATTTTTAATAGATAATAATTTATTAGATAAATTTGGAGATAAAATAAACGACATAAAAAAAGAGTATCGATTAAATATTGATTTTGATATTTTCACAGGTGAATGTTCTTATGATGAGATAGAGAGAGTTAAAGATAATATCATTAATAAAAAAATTGATATAATAGTAGGATTCGGTGGAGGTAAAATTATAGATACAGCTAAAGGTGCATCTTTTTTAGCAAAAATACCTGTTGCTGCTGTACCCACAATTGCCGCTACTTGTGCAGCATGGTCATCTCATTCTGCAGTATACACTTCAAATGGGATTAGTTATGAATATTTTAGTATTTATAAAAACCCAGAACTTCTTTTCATAGATAAAAAAATCATATTAGAAGCGCCAATTAGATATATAAAATCAGGTATACTTGATACGTTGGCAAAATGGATCGAAACAGATGCCTATACGAATCAAATTAAAAATAGGAGCATTACATTAGAAACCGCAATTTTTCTTGCAAAAAAATCTTACGATGATATTTTTAAATACGGAAAAAAAGCAATTGAAGATATAAAAAAAGGGGAATATACAGATATTGTCGATAAAATTGTGGAACATATTTTTTTAACAGCAGGTCTTGTGGGAGGAATAGGTGGTGCTGCTTGTAGAGCTGTAGCATCACATGCTGTAAATAATGGATTTACAGTATTAACTAGTAGATATAAAAATTCTTTACATGGAGAGGTCGTTGCTTTTGGTAATATTGTTCAGCTAATTTTAGATAATAAAGATGAAGATGAAATAAAAAAATTGATTAAACTTTATAAAGAGATAGAGGCACCTTGTGGACTAGAGGAATTAGGATATGGTAATTTAACAGAAGATGAACTTGAAAAAATTATTAATAAATCATTATATAAAGGGGATACTATTTGGAATTTACCATATGTAGTTAGTTATGATATGTTATATAACTCTATAAAAAAAGCTGATTTATTATGCAAATCAATTTAAATTTATATAAATATAGATTTTATAAAAATAAAGTATAATATAAAAAAGGAAGGCGGTGAAGGGTTACTAATTTATATTAGTAACGTTATAAATGTCAGATATTAGAGAGGAAGCACTTAGATTACATAAAGAAGGTAAAGGTAAACTAGAAATTAATCTTAAGTTTCCGTTAAATACAAAAGAGGATTTATCGCTATTATATACACCTGGAGTTGCAGAACCGTGTAAAGAGATTGATAAAGACAGAGAAAAAGTATATGACTATACAATAAAAGGAAATTGTATAGCAGTAGTTACAGACGGAACAGCAGTTTTAGGATTAGGAGATATTGGTCCGTATGCTGGACTACCTGTTATGGAGGGAAAAGCTGCTTTATTTAAAAGATTTGCCAATATAGATGCAATACCGATTTGTATAGATAGTAAAGATACAGAAGATATAATTAAAACAGTTAAACTAATAGCACCGTCATTTGGTGGAATAAATTTAGAGGATATTGCTGCACCAAAATGTTTTGAAATTGAAAGAAGATTAATTGAGGAGCTAGATATACCTGTATTTCATGATGATCAACACGGTACAGGAATTGTAGTTCTCTCTGGTATTATAAACGGACTTAAATTAGTTAAGAAAAATATAAAAGATGTAAAAATCGTCATAAATGGCGGTGGAGCTGCAGGTACATCTATTGCAAAACATATAATAAATTATGGCGCAAAGAATGTAATTGTATGTGATATGAAAGGGGCAATCTCATCTGATGATCCGAATACATTTGTTGGGCAACATCATGGGGAACTTTCTAAAATAACAAATCCAAATAAAGAAAAAGGACTTTTAATTGATATAATTAAAGGGGCAGATATATTTATAGGTGTATCAAAAGCTGGAATGCTAACAGGTGAAATGGTAGAAACTATGAATAAAGATTCTATAGTGTTTGCAATGGCAAATCCAGTACCAGAAATTATGCCTGATATTGCTAAAAAACATGGAGCTAGAATTGTTGGGTCAGGACGTTCGGATTTTCCAAATCAAATCAATAATATACTTGCGTTCCCGGGAATATTTAGAGGTGCACTAGATGCTAGAGCAAGAGATATAACAGAAGAAATGAAAATATCTGCATCAATTGCAATTGCATCAATAATTAAAGAAAATGAACTGAATGAAGATTATGTTATACCATCAGCATTTGACGAAAGAGTAGTAATAAAAGTAGGAGAAGCAGTAAAAAATGCACATAAACTAAAATAAATCGAGGTGAAAGCTTATGAATAAAGTTCAAAGAACAGAGAGAGTTGTTAGGATAAAAATAAGCAATGTCCCAGGAGCATTTGGTAAAATTGCAAATGTAATTGGTCAAAATGAGGGGAATCTTGGGGATATAAAACTAGTGAGAATGGGAAAAAAATATGTAACAAGAGATATTACAGTTTATACAAAAAATTTACTTTATTTTAATAAAATTATAGAAGAGATAGGTCAAATTCAAGGGATTAAGGTTATAAATCATTTTGATAATATATTAAGAGAGCATGAAGGTGGCTTAATTGAAGTAAAAAGTAAAGTTAAGATAGATAATGTTGAAAAATACGAAAAATACTATATGCCGGGAATGTCTGCCATAGCAAAAAGTATAAATGAAGATAGAGATAAAATTTATGATTATACAAATATAGGAAATACAATAGGATTAATAAGTAATGGGTCAACAATGTTAGATTTTGATGACCCTAATGAGGAAGCAACATATTCTGTTTTGGAAAGTCGTGCTGCTGTTATTAATGAACTTACAAATATATCTGCAATACCAATTGTATTATCTACAAAAGATAAAGATAGTATTGTAAAAACTATTAAAAATATTTACAAAAGTTTCGGGATGATTATATTTGAAGACCTAAATTCAGAAGATAGCTTTACTATTGAATCAGAACTATCAGAATTAGGGATACCGGTTGTTGATACAAATAAAACTTGTAACGGAATAGTAACTTTAGCTGGATTAATAAATATATCAGAATTAAATAGTGTGGACTTAAGTAAAAGTAAAGTTGGATTTCTTGGGTATGGAAGTAAAGCATCTGGAATCAATATGTTATTAAAAGCATATGGAATAAAAGAGAGAATTGGTTTCGATATAAGAGAATATTCTAAAAAAAGAATGCAAGTTGAAAATATAGAGATAAAAAATAGTATAAATGAACTTATGGAAGAAGCAGATATTGTAATTGCAACATCAAGAAAAGCAGGATTAATAAAGTTTGGTATGGTAAAAAAAGGTCAAATACTTATAATGCTATCTAAACCAAAACCAGAAATAGAACCTGAAATAGCTATTAAAGCAGGAGCTAGATATGCAACAGATGGTAAAATTATAAGTCCTTTACTTGTTATTCCTGGACTTGTAAAAGGATGTCTATTATCACGTGCAAAAAAACTTACTTTTAATATGATGTTAGCAGCAGCAGAAAAATTAGCTGATTTAGCTGTGGAAGATAGCGTATTACCAGGTATATTTGATAAAGGGATACATGAAGAGGTGTGTAATGTAGTAAGGCAAGCAGCAATTGAGGATGGGGTAGCGTGTTTAGAAGAGATAGATATTGAGGACGAAGTTCCTAAAGATATAGAAGATATTTTTGAAAGTATAAAAGGGATGGATTTATGGACAGAAGCATAGAAATTGTAGCACCTGCAGGTGATTATGACAGTTTTATATCAGCAGTTAAAGCAGGTGCAGATGCGATTTATTTAGGGATAAAAGGATTTGGAGCTAGAAAAAGTGCTGTTAATTTTACCTTGAAAGAGTTGGAAGAGATAGTAGATTACGCACATATTGTTGGTGTGAAAATATACGTAACACTAAACACAATTATGAAAGATACTGAGATAAAAAACTTACATGAAAATATAGTGAGAATGTATGAGATGGGTGTTGATGCATTTATTGTACAAGACTATGGATTATTCTACTATTTAAAGTTAAATTTTAAAGATATTGCAATACATGCTAGTACACAGATGACGATAACAACTAATGAAGATGCACACACAATATATAAAGAGGGATTTAAAAGAGTAGTATTAGGTAGGGAACTCTCTTTTGAAGAGATAAAAAAAATAAAAGAAAATAGCCAAATTGAGCTAGAAGTATTTGTATCTGGAGCACTTTGCGTATCCTATTCAGGTAAATGCTATTTTAGTAGCTTAATAGGTGGCAGAAGTGGAAACCGTGGAATGTGTGCACAACCATGTAGAAAAAAATACACTGATTTGAATAACTCCTCTGGATATCATTTAAGTCTTAAAGACCAATTTATGAGTATTGAAGAGATAAAAAAATTAAAAGAGATAAATATTGATTCGATTAAAATAGAAGGTAGAATGAAAAATAGCTTATATGTGTATGAAGCTGTGAAATATTACAGAGAGGTAATTGATTCAATTGAAGGAAAACAGACTGCAAATGGTGACAATTTTAATGAAAATATAAAAAAACTATTTAATCGAGGATATGAAAAAGGTTATTTTTATAATAAAAACAGTGATAAAATAAATAATAAATACCCTTCACATTATGGAGAAGAATTAGGGGATTATGATAGCCGCCGAAAAGATATTATTCTAAAAACACAACTTTCTTTAGGTGATGGAGTTATATTTTTAGATGAAAATTATAATATTATTAGTGGAACTTATGTTAATAAAATTGATAAATTAGGTAGAAATAGGGTAAAAATTGAAGATGTTCCCAATAATACAAAATATATATTTAAAAACTTTGATAATGATTTGAATAGAGATCTTAAAAAAGAAATTAAGCAAAAAAAGAGGAAAAATATGATTAATGGTGAAATAACTATTAAGGTGGGAAAACCTTTAGAGTTAATTTTCACAAAAGGAGATATTTTAGCTAAAATTACAAAAGAAAATGTGGAATTAGCAAAGAAAAATATACTTCAAGAAAATGATATTATTGAAAAGGTATCTGAGCTAGGTGAAACAGAATTTGAATTAGAAAATTTAAAAATTAATTATGACAATAAAGGTTTTGCACCGTTTGGACTACTAAAAGAGATAAAAAGGGAATGTGCTTTATTATTAAGAGAAAATATTTTAAAAAATTATAAAAGGGAATATAAGAATCAAAATAAAATTGATTCTTATGAAAATAAAAGAACTAAAACTAATCCAAAATTAGCAGCAATGGTTTCGAATGAAAATCAATATAAAATATGTGAAGAGATGGGGATAGAGAAAATCTATTATAGAGAAAAAATAGTTAATAAATATAATTCTAATAAAAATAGAAGTGAGTATTTACTTGTAAATAGAATAAGTGAATTAATAAATGCAAAGAAAAAAGTCTCTATTGATTGGACATTTAATATAATTAACACATATTCTTTGAAATATCTATCTAAATTTCATGAAAACATTGATACTGTTTATTTATCGCCTGAAATTTCATTTAATGAGATTGAAAATTTAAATAGTAATGATCTAAACTTAGGAATTGTAATTTACGGTAAGATGCTTCTTATGTATACAGAATTACCTCTTTTTGAAAGTGATACAAAAATTACAAATGAGCAAGAGGATAAATTCCTAGTAAATATTAATTCAAATAGAAATACAGAGATTTACTTAGATAAACCATTAAATATTATTTCAAAAATTAACTATTTAGGATCACAAGGGATAAAAGAGATAAGACTAGATTTCATTGATGAAACAGAAGATGAGATTAAATATATTATTGATTCGATTAATAAAAATAGATATATCGGGTATGAACCGTATAATTATGAGAAAGGTGTGTTTTAGATGAATAAAAATAAAATTATAGAGATTTTTGCAACATGGTTTGGTCTAGGAACTTCACCTAAGATGCCTGGAACAATTGGGACCATTGGAGCAATACCTTTATATTTATCTTTTTTATTAATTAAAGATAGTAGATACTACGATAATATCTATTTTATATTTTTAGTACTGTTCTTCATATTTTCTATATATATTTCAGATGAAGCAGAGAAAATATTCGGTAAAAAAGATGCACAAAGTATTGTTATAGATGAAGTTCTTGGTTTTTTAGTGACTATGTTTTTAATTACACCTTCTATTTTAAATGTGTTTATGGGATTTATCCTTTTTAGGATATTCGATATAATAAAACCTTATCCAATAAAAAAATTACAAGATATAAAAGGTGGAACTGGTGTTGTAATAGATGATTTTTGTGCTGGACTAATGGCAAATCTAGTTCTATTTATCGGAGGATTGCTATGGATATAAAAAGTGATTTAAAACAAGCATACGATGATGTCATATCGGTATTTTATGATATTGCACAAGATCTTACTTCCTCTTTTGATGAAAAAGAGATTATAGATTTATCACTTAATGTACTAAAAAAAGTTATTGATTATGATGCAATATCATTTTTAACTTATATTCCATCAAGAGATATGTACATTGTACAAAAATCAATAGATTATAATCAATTATTAAAAAAAAATCTACTTAAATTGGTAAAAGATGGAATAATTACATGGGCTGCTAATTTAGGACGTCCATTTGTAAATGTGGAAGATATTGGTGAGATAAAAACTACCGTTATTGTTCCGTTGTTATATAAAGAAGTCTTACAAGGAGCTATTATTATTCATACAAAAAAAGATGAAAACTATTTTGAACAAAACAGACTTAAAATCTTAACTATTGTTTCAAATCAATTAACTATTAGTTTTGAAAACTTAAATCTATATAAAAATGTGGAAAAAAGAAATAATAAATTAAAAGCAATGAAAAGCTATTTAGATAATGTAATTACAAGTATGACAAACGGAATAATTGTATTAGATAATAAAAATATAATTAGAGTTTTCAATAAGAAAACAGAAGAACTGTTAGGAATTTCACATAAAGAAGTTATTAATAAAAATATTGACTCCACAGAGATAAAATCTGATTTTATTAGAGAAATTAGTAACATACAAAGTAAAATATCAAAAGGAAATGAGATAATAGATCAAGAATTTGAATATGAAATTACAAAAGATGATAAAATGCCTTTTGGGATAAGTGCTACAATCCTAAAAAAAGAGAATGAGTATTTAGGTGGATTGTTTGTACTACGTGATATGAGAGAAACTAAAGAACTTATGGAGTTAAAAAGAATTGATAAACTTAAAGATGAATTTTTATCAATGGTATCTCATGAATTAAGAACACCTCTTACATCGATAAAAGCTTATGCAGAGACATTGCTTGATATGGTAGAGGAAAATGATGTTGAATCAGAACGAGAGTTTCTAAACATAATAAATGAAGAGAGTGAAAGATTATCTAGATTAATTAACGATGTATTAGATTTATCTAAAATAGAAGCTGGTAAAATGAGTTTTTTAATTCAGGAAGAAGAAATAGATATATTAGTAAATAAATCAATTAAAAATATATATGGATTTGCAAATGAGAAAAAAATTAGCTTAATACCAAATATTATTGATAAAAATATCATTGTATTAATAGATAGTGATAGGATTTTACAGGTATTAGCAAATCTTTTAAATAATGCAATTAAATTTACTTGTGAAGAAGGAAAAGTTGAGATAATTGTGAAAAAGTCTATTGATAATTTTGTAGAGATAAATATTAAAGATAATGGTGTCGGTATTAAAGAAGATGAAATCGAAAATGTATTTGAAAAATTTAAACAATCAGAGGATATTTTAGTAAGAGAATCAGGAGGAACTGGATTAGGATTGCCAATTTGTAGAAATATAGTAGAATATCATGGTGGAAAATTATGGGTAGAATCAAAATATGGTGAAGGTTCAGAATTTAAATTTACAATTCCAATAAAAATATAAAAAATATCGTAATATAAATAAGGAGGGGTTTATATGAGTAAAAAAATATTAATTGCTGATGATGAAATACATATTGTACAAATAGTGAAATTTAATTTAGAAAAAAGAGGTGGCTATAAAGTTATAACAGCTAAAAATGGTGAAGAGGGATTACAATTAGCAAAAGAGGAGAAACCAGATTTAGTTTTATCAGATGTAATGATGCCAAAAATGTCAGGATTTGAATTTTGTCAAAAATTAAGAGAAGATCCAAATATTAAAGATACACCATTTATTATTTTAACTGCTAAAGGGCAAGAAAGTGACATTAAAACTGGTGAAGATATTGGTGCAACAGATTATATTACAAAACCTTTTAGTCCAAAAGCTCTACTTAATAAAGTTGAAGAGATTCTAGGTGAATAATTTAATGAAATGTACAATTTTATTAATAGGAAGCGAACTTTTAAATGGGATGATGGTTGATACAAATAGTATATTTATAGCTGAAATATTGAATAAATACGGGATAGAGATTGTAAATAAAATTGTTGTAGGGGATAAAATTGATGATATAGTAAATAGTATAAAATATGCTAAAAATAATTCACAATTAATAATAGCAAGTGGTGGACTTGGTCCTACAATTGATGACATTACAAGGGAAGCAGTAGCAAAAGCTCTTAATAAGGAACTTTTATATGAAGAAACAAGATTTAATGAGATGAAGATTAAATATAAAAATAGTTTTAACATTACTAAAAATAATGAAAGACAATTTATGTTTCCAGAAGGTTCAATTATTATAGAAAATGAAAAAGGTTCAGCACCAGGATTTATAGTAGATGATATAGCTTGTTTTCCTGGGGTTCCATTTGAATTACATGATATGTTTCCTAAATTTATAAGTAAATATGTAGTTGATAAAGGGATAGATGATAAATTTTATATAAAGGATATATTAACTTGGGATATCCCAGAATCATTTCTTGAAACAGAAATTATAGATATTATTAATAGTGAACCAGATATATTTACAGAATTTTTAGCAAAAGACTATGGAGTTTTGGTGCGTTTAATTGCAAAACAAGACATGAAAGATAAAGTAGAAAGTATGAAAGAAAAAATATATAATAAAATAGGAAATTATATATTTGGAGAAGATAGTGATCGTTTAGATACAATAATTATAAAAAAATTAGAAGAGAAAAATTTTAAGCTGTCTGTTGCAGAGTCGTGTACAGGTGGCTTATTGTCGTCTATTATTTTATCAAATAGTGGTGCGTCATCTGTATATGAAGAGGGATATATTACTTATAGTAATAATTCCAAAGTAAAAAATTTAAATGTAGATAGCGAAACTATAGATAAATATGGCGCCGTAAGTGAAGAAACGGTATATGAAATGCTAAAAGGCCTAAAAACAGAGATAGGGATTGCTATATCTGGAGTTGCAGGTCCAAATGGTGGAACACTTGAAAAACCAGTAGGAACAGTATATATCGGAACAAAAATAATAGATAAATATTTAGTAAAAAAATATAATTTCAGGGGTGATAGAGATAATATAAGAAGAAGAGCCGCTTATTCTGGGCTTAACTTACTTCGTATAAATTTATAAAGCCTATATTAAGGAGAAAAAAATGACACTTGGGTTAAAAATAAAAAGAATAAGATTGGAAAAAAAATTTTCTTTAAGAGAATTAGCAACAATGGTAGAATTGTCTGCTAGTTTTTTATCGCAAATTGAGCAAGAAAAGGCATCGCCATCTATAGAAAATTTAAAAAAAATTGCAAATGCTTTAGGGGTAAAAGTCAGTTATCTTATAGAAGATGATGAATCGCCTAAAGACCATATTGTTGTGAGAAAAAATGAGCGTCGAACTGTAGAAAGTGTGGATTCGCGAACAAAAATATCTCTACTTAGTAATTCGGATATAGATAAAAATATGGAACCGATATATTACGAGATTAAACCTGGTGGAGAAAGTGGTAAAAATTTTTATTCTCATCACGGTGAGGAGTTTATCTATGTAATAGAAGGGGAACTTGAAATTTATATTGATGAAGATAAAACTGTTTTAAAAGAGGGAGATAGTATGTATTTTAAGTCAATGTTAAAACATAGATTTAAAAATAATTCTAATAAAATGTGTAAAGTATTATGGGTTGTTACTCCACCAACTTTTTAATACAAAAAGGAGATTTGTATTTATGATTGAGAGAGCAAAAAAAATAAAATGGTTATTACTAGATGTAGATGGAACACTAACAGATGGTAAAATTTGTATGGACAATAATGGAATAGAAACTAAAAATTTTAATGTAAAAGATGGATTTGCAATAGCAAATGCTATTAAATATGGATTAAATATTGGGATAGTTACTGGAAGAAATTCTGAAATTGTAAAAAGAAGAGCAGAAGAACTAAAAATTCATGAAATTTATCAAAATGTAAAAGATAAAACAAAAATTTTAAATGAGATTGAAAATAAATATAATTTAGATAGAAGTGAGATTTGTTATATTGGCGATGATATTAACGATTTAGGTATTATGAAACAAGTTGGATTTGCGGCATCTCCAAATGATTGTGTAACTGAAATAAAAAAAATTTCTCATATGATTAGTTCAAAAAATGGAGGCGAAGGTGCAGTAAGAGAAATTATAGAGTTCATATTAAACTCACAAGGAATATGGGATAAAATAATAAAAAGTTATAATTAAATATAAAGAAAAAAAAAAAGAAGCCGAAAATAATTATAGAGAGATAAAAACAATCTATAATTGGAGGTAACAATATGAAATTAATAGTAAATATATTTATGGCTTTTTTTATTTTATTTTTAGTTGGATGTAATGGTGATGTAAAAATAAAAACATCTAAAAAAGGTGAAGGTCCTGTATCAGCACTTGTAACGATATATGATTCTGGTGGTAAAAACATTATTTCACAAAATTCTACAGATTCAGGTGGAAAATTAGTAATTAGTTTAGAGTATGGCAAATATAAAATTAAATCATCTTTAGCTGATTACGATGATGCAATAGGTGAAGTAAAAGTAGATCTATTTGGAGCGATGTTTGGAATAGATGTAAGTATGCCAATGTCAAAGAAAAAAGTAGCGGCTAACATATTAGAGGATAACTTTATTACAAGATAAAATTAAATTTAAAAATAGAGAAAGCTATTTAATTATTTATAATTAAATAGCTTATTTATATTTTTGTAAAATATTCAAAATATTTTTAATGTCATAAGGTTTTCTAATAAAATCGCATGCTCCTAATTTAGTTGCTTGTAATAATCTATTTTCATGAGAAAGAGCTGAAATTACAATTACTTTATAATTATTTTTAATCGGAGAGATTTTTTTTAAAAAGTCAATACCATCCATTACAGGCATTGTCATATCAAGTGTAATAATATCAGGTTGATTATTTTTTAAAAAATTTATAGCATCTAAACCATTAGCAGCTTCACCTATTACAGAAAAATCTGGATCAGTAAGAACTATTTTTTTCAATTGTGCTCGCATATAATAAGAATCATCAACTATTAGTATTTTTTTCATTTTAATCTGTGAAAACAGAATTCACTCTCCTTTAAATAATCAAATAAATTCATACATATTATTATAACATATCTAAAAAAATAAATAAAGAATTTTATATAAAATTATAAATAGTAAAATAAAAACATATAATTTTTTTATATAAAATTTAGAAAACATACTTTATTTCCCACATCCCCTTCTAGAAAATTATGCGTAAAAAGAAAACATTAAAATTAAAAGAAAAAACACTATATAAAAAGTATGAAAATTTTAATATTTTAAATTTAATAAAGATTAAATTTAAAAAAAAACAAAATATAAAAACAAAATATATAATATAAAAGACTTTACCTAGAAATTAGGAGAAAAATTTAGGATGAGCTAATAAAATAAAATTTTAATATTTTGAATTTTGTGTAAAATTAAATTAATATTTTTAGAATTGAGTTTTTTTAAAATTAATTAGCTAAAACAAAATAATTTATATAAAAAAATAATTGTTTTTATAGATTTTATGTGTTAAAATTAATATTAGGATAAGTTAAATTCAAAAATATAAAGGAGAAAAAAGTGAACGAATTTGAATTTTGTATAACTATTGGAAATGAGATAGTTATAAATTTACTAAAAAAATATTATATAAATAATTATGAAGAAATAACAGATAAGAATTCTATAAAAGAGATCGAAAAACATTATAAAGATTTACTAAAATTATATAATAAAATCCTCTATTTTATAGAAAATAAAAACAATAAAACTAAAATAAATAATGATGAAGTGTATGAAGTTTTTTTAAAATTGTCTATACTAATAAATGAGAATAATATTAATATAGATACAATGAAGAAAAATTATGATTTAAGAAAATTAAATATTAATGAAAGTGGCGCCTTGTATGTAAAGAATTTATTAAATAAAAAATTGTCTGAGTATAAAGATTTAATCAAACAAATCGAAAAAAAAGAGTTATTATTATATGATGAACATAAAAAAATAAGTTTAGCATTTGAAAATACAATTCAAGAAGAAGAAAGTAGTAAAATAATGTCGGAAATGATTAAATGTGAAAAAAAATTAAAAGTAATATTAGAAAAAAAAAATAATATAAAAAATATAATAAAAAAAATAGAAAATCAATTAAATGAAAAATGGCACTATGAAATATATGGAATTTTAAATTATAGAGAACTAGAAAAATAAATAAAAGAGGGATTTTATAAATGTATAAGTATATAATATTAATATTAATTTTATTTTTTACAGATATTATATCTAAAATATTCATAGAGAGATTAAAAAAAAGAGATAGAATAGTGATTATACCTAAGATGCTTGAGATAAGATATATCAGAAATAAAGGTGCAGCATACGGTATATTTCAAAATAATCTTATTTTCTTAAATATTTTAAATACAATATTTATTTTTTTATTAATATATATTTTTTGCATAACAAATGATCACGATAAATTATTAGCCCTTTGTTTCATATTAGGTGGAGGATTAGGAAATCATTATAGTCGATTATTTAAAAAATATGTAGTAGATTATATATATATCCCTATAAAGCATAGTCCGGTATTTAATTTTGCAGACATATTCATAGTTACAGGGATAATAATGTATATCTTATAAAGGATGGTGACCATGCTTAGACAAAAAACTTTTTTAATAGGACTTATTCTTTCTATAATTCTATCTATGTTTTATATTGTATATTCATATAAAAAGATAAATTTTTTTGAGTATTTTGAATTGAAAACATACGACGCTAGATATAAATTACGAGGTGAAAGAATTAAAGAATTTGATGTATGCATTATAGGAATTGATGAGAAAAGCCTGTTAACAATAGGAAAATGGCCATGGAAACGGGATGTACATGCTAAACTAATAGAAAAATTAAATAGTATGGGTGCTAAAAGTATTGGATTTGATGTTTCTTTTACAGAAGAAGCTATTTCACAAGAACTATATAATTATAGAGAAAATCTAAAACAGGTAATTTATGATAATTATAAATTAGGAAATATTACTAAAGAATTAACAGTTCAACTTTTAACTGATGTAAATAGTTTAAAACTTGATGAAGATTATGTATTTGCAGATGAAATTAGAAAAGCAAAAAATATAGTAATAGGAACATATAATATAAAAAATAAAACAGATATAGAGAGTATAAAACATCTTAATTTTACAAATTTATATGCTAAAAATAGATATTATAACATTCTAGGAGTTTTAGAAAAACATATGGAATATGAAAAATTCGGAATAGAGAGTTTTAAACCTGAAAAAGTGTATAAAATTATGCCACCAATAGATATTATAACAGAGAGCAGCTTTGGAACTGCACCATATGAAATTGGAGAACCATACATAGATGGAGTATGTCGTGGACTACCTATTGCAACATACGAAGAATATACTGATTTTTATTTTCCGCCATTATATATACTCGTATTTCTTAGTGCAAACAATCTAAATATTAAAGATAATGTGGTCTTAGACATAAAAAAATCAAAACTTAAAATATATAGTGATTACAATAAAAAAAAATTAGCTTATGAAGTGCCAATAGATAAAAATGCCCATCAATTACTTAATTTTTATGGAAAACATAATAATTTTGAGTATATTTCATATATTGATATATTAAATGATAATGTAAAATCTGAAAAAATAAAAGATAAAATCATAATGGTAGGATACACTGACACAGCTAAAGGATTATATGACTTAAGAGCAACACCTTTTGATTCAAATACACCAGGTGTTGAATTACATGCTACAGCTATACAAAATTTAATTGATAAAAATCACATAAAAAGATTAGAAACATGGCAAAATCTATTATTAATGATAATAAGTTATGCATTCATAGTTTATTTATTATCATCTAAACGGATAAATTTATTTTTGGAAAATATAATTGTAATTATATATATTGTATTATACACAATGTTTGTATATTTTTTATTTAATATTAAAGGGATGTGGATCGATATATTTTATCCGTTAACTTCATATTCTTTTATGTTTTTTATATTACTATTTACTAATTATATTACAGAAGGGATAGAGAAAAGAAAAATAAAAAATGCATTTGAGCACTATACTTCCAAGGAATTAATAGAAGAGGTATTGGAAAATCCAGAGATGCTTAAACTAGGTGGAGAAAGAAAAAAAGTAACAGCATTTTTTACAGATATTGCCGACTTTACCACTATGTCCGAAAGTATGAAACCAGAAGATTTAATTGAAGTTTTAAATGAATATTTAACTATAATGACTAAAATCGTAATAAAACAAAATGGTTATATAGATAAATATATCGGTGACTCGATTATGGCAAGTTTTGGTACATTTGGATATCTAGAAAATCATGAAGAATATGCTTGTAATGCGGCTATACTATATCAAGAAGAATTAAAAAAAATGAGGAAAAAATGGAAAAAAGAGAATAAACCTGAAATATTTGCTAGAATTGGGATAAATACAGGAATCGTAGTAGCAGGGAACTTAGGATCCGATGAGAGATTTGACTATACTATAATAGGTGATGAGGTTAACTTAGCATCAAGATTAGAGGGAGCAAATAAACAATATGGTACAGAGATAATGATTAGTGAAAGTACATATGAGAGTGTTAAAGATAAATTCACAGTAAGGGAACTGGACTCGCTACAGGTAAAAGGAAAAACTAAAGCGATAAAAGTATATGAATTGATT
Organism: Fusobacteriota bacterium; assembly: GCA_012519615.1. Taxonomy (GTDB): domain Bacteria; phylum Fusobacteriota; class Fusobacteriia; order Fusobacteriales; family JAAYPW01; genus JAAYPW01. Next base: position 3,286 of record JAAYPW010000075.1, on the reverse strand, counting down.
AATCATAAAGAAAAAACAGATGTTAAAATAAATGAGATAATATCAATACATGAAATTGCTATAAGGTTATATAAACAAAAAGATTGGGAATTGGCTATAAGAGAGTTTAATAATATATTAAAAATAGATGTGAATGATTATTTATCAAAATTATATATTGAGAGGTGTATTTACTTTAGCAAAAATGATCCTGGTGAAGACTGGGATGGAGTATATAAAATGAAAACAAAATAAAAGGAGGTGGCCGTTCATAAATATAAATTTTGTGACGGCGTAATTATGAGAAAAATCTATCTATTTATGTTTCTAATATTGATAACACAAGTTTATGTGTTAAAAGGTGCAGAATTTGAAAAAACACAGGCAAATTTGCATATTTTAGATGGCGATTATGAAAAAGCAATTATAGTATTAGAAAATAGTGATAATACTGATGTAGAGAGCTATTTCTTATTAGGGGAAGCACATTATTATAGTGGGAATTATAATGAGGCGGCTAAATACTATGAAAATGTAATAGCAAAAGAGGAATCAGCTAGTAAAGCAAGATATAGATTAATGCAAATATACAAAAAAACAGATAATAAAGAGAAATATAATAAGGAATATGAGATTTTAAAAAATAGTATAGATAATGATGAGATACTAAAAGAGATTGATAAATCAGAAAAAGAAATTTCTATTAACAAAGGAAAACCAAGCTACTATGTATATACAGGATATATTTACAATAGTAATGTAAATTCTGGAGTAGATAAAAATACAATAAATGGAGTACCAGTACCAGATAATCAGAAGAAAAAATCAGATAACGGGTTACTAGTAAATTTCGGTGTGAATTATAATTATTTATTAGAAAGTAGTAGCTATATTACTCCAAAACTAGATTTAAATGTAGAAAACTATTTTAAATACACAAAGGAGAGTAATTATAACGGGAGATTAGGTGTAGATTATAATAAATTTAGTGATAAATATTATTTAAATGTACCGTTATCAGTTTCAGGAAAAGTAGTTGATGGAGAAAAAGAAAATATAGTTTTTAGTGGAGGTGTAAATTTTAAGTACTTACTATTTGAAAAAACAATTTTAACAAATAGTATAGAGATATCAGAGAAGAAAAACTATATAAGTAATTATAAAGGGGAAGTATTGGAATTAAATGTGTATTTTGATACATTTTTAGAAAATAATAATGTTATAAAATATGGTATTAGATATGAGGATAATTTTTATGATAAAAAATTATATGCATCTACAACAATTGCACTAGAAGTGGAGTATACTCATAAAATAAAAGAGGATTTAATTATGAAAATAGGTTATGAGTCAGAAGTATTTAATAAATACAAAGAGAGTGAGGATATCTCTTTAGATAAACAAGATAATACAAAACATGAGTTAAGTGTAAGAACAACTAAAAAATTAGAGATGTTTGATATAAATTTAGATGTAATATATATGAAAAATAATTCAAATTTAGAAATTTACGAATATGATAATTTTAAATTTATGTTAGGATTGTCAAAAAACTTTTAAGGAGATGAAAATAGATGAAGATGAGTAAAATAGTTATACTAATTTTATTTACAATAATTGGATTTACAAACTCTTATAGTTTTGATGATATAGACGCGCTTATGAAAAGCGAAAAAGATTTATATAAAGAAAAACTTTTAGAAGAAAGAAAAAGTGAATTTGTAACAGTAAATGCAGTGATAGAAGAAATTTATGGGAAAATATTTGTAAAAATGGACAACGAAGATACATGGTTACAAGTGGGAAAAGGTGATATTATTAAAGAAAAAATGACATTAATATCATTGGAAAAATCAGAAGTTGTTGTAAGATTGATAAATGAGAGTACGGTAAATATAAAAGAAAATACAAGGGTATATTTTTATAATTTAAGACAATCTCCAGAGAAAGAGAGTTTAACAGAAACAGGGATGAGTGTATTCTCTGGGAAAATAATCTCAAATGTAAAAAATATATTAAATACCGGTTCAAAATATGAACTTGATACAGGTAGTGCAACAATTGGAGTAAGAGGAACAAAATTTATGGTAGAGGTATTAAGAGACCGTTCATCAAGATTAAAAGTATATGAAGGTGTAGTAAATATTGTAAGTAAAAAAACTAATAAAGGGATGAATGTAAGGGAAAGAGAGAGAGTAAAGCTATTAAGTAATGGAAATTTTGAAGAGAAAGAATCTCATAATGATAGCTTTGATAATGATATATTTAAACCAAAAGAAAATCCAAGTGAAATGGATCAAACTAATGAAAGTGGAGATTTGCAAGGTGTAACGAAAGGAACTGATATATCAGATTCTTTAGGAGCAACTGGGACAGGTTTAGATTTAACATTAGATTGGTTACAAGAAAGACAAAATGAGTCAGATTTAACAGAAACTAATAATAATACAGCTAAACAAGATGCAGTTATAAAGGATTTAATTAGTGGTGCAGGAGAAACTTCTGAAAATAATGTAATAATAGAAAAAAATCCAGATAAAACTAATGGAAAAGCAAAACTTTTTCTTACAATAGAATAAGATAGAGATGGAGGTGTGATAAATTGAGAAAAATACAATTATTATTTATTTTAATATTTTTAATAATTTTAGGTGGATGTTTTGAAAACAGTAAAAAAGCAGATTTAGTATTAAATATAAAATGGAATAATGAAAGGGTAGAAGATATTCTAGATTCAAAAAGAATAATTCCGAAAGCAACAGAAAAATTAGAGATAAAAATATATAAAGGGTATAGTGTAATAAAGGATAATATAGTACATTCAAATAGTATAAATTCTAGTACAAACTCATATGTTATAGAAGAATTAGATACAGGACCACACACAATAGAGGTAAATGCAGTAGATGAACGTGGACATTATTATGCATATGCAATAAAAAAAATTGAACTGAAATCGGGAGATAACACTTCCAAAATAGTTTTAAAATTAAATATTATTTTAGAAGTAAATATTAATAATAAATACTTTTCACATGATGGAGCGTATATTGTTGCACCAAATGATAATATAAGTTTAAAAGGAGAAACATATTATTTATGGGACAATTCTGAATATGAAGCAGAAAAGTCTAAAAATATTGAGAAAGTATCATTTAAATCATCGAATACTAGTATTGCAGATGTAGATAGTAGTGGTAAAATAACAGTTAAAGGATATGGAGAGTTTAATATAATAGCTACATCAGAATATGACGATACTCAGACAACAACATTGAAGTTTTTATCAAAACAACCACAAGCTATT
>JAAYPW010000074.1 GCA_012519615.1 Fusobacteriota bacterium | reverse complement strand
CACCTATTATTAAATATTTTTAGATTTTAATTATTTTGTTAATATTTATTTATTTTATATCTCTAAATAATTTTAAATTTATATCTTTTTACTGATCTATTTTAATTATAATCTATTTAAACCAGTTGAATATTATATTAATAATAATATCTAATTCAGATTCGTTAATGATATATGGTGGCATAATATATATTGTATTTCCAAACGGTCTTAACCATACACCACTGTCTACTGCAAACTCTACAAAATTATCATAATCCTTTGAATTATATAATTCAATTACAGCTATTGCGCCTAGTACACGTATCTCTTTAATCTTTTCACTATGCAATACATATAGTTTTTTTAGTTTACTTTCGATTTTTTTTATTTTATCAATATAATTTTCCCGTTGAAATATCTCTATACTTTTTATACCAATTTCACATACAATAGGATTACCCATAAATGTAGGTCCGTGCATAAATGCAGTTTTCGAATCATCACCGTAAAATCCCTCAAAAATTTCTGTTGTTGCTAATGTTGCAGAATGTCCTAAGTACCCAGCAGTTAGTCCCTTCCCAAGTACCATAATGTCTGGAACAATATTTGTATATTCTGTGGCAAAAAGTTTTCCTGTTCTACCAAAACCCGTAGCCACTTCATCAAATATTACTAGTACATTATTTTTCTTACATATTTCATATACTTTATCTAGATATTTCGGACTGTGAAATTTAAATCCACCTGCACATTGTGCTATCGGTTCAATAATAATTGCAGCAATTTCATCTTTCTTATGATTTAAAAGCATCGTTAACTCTAAAATTTTATTATTTATATCATTTTCCGAAGCGTCAAATCCATCTGGTGCACTTACAAAATATGTATCTCTAAAATAATTAGAAAAAGGGATATGATATGAAAAATCATCTCCCACTTCCATTGTCTTAAAAGTATCCCCATGATAACTATTTTTTAAAGAGATAAATTTCTTTTTATTAACAATTCCCTTATTATGCCAAAATTGTGCACTCATTTTAAGTGCAACTTCTACTCCCACAGAACCACTATCTCCATAAAATACATGATTTAACCCTTTTGGAGTAATTTCAACTAGCTTTCTAGCGAAATTAATTGCACTTTCATGTGTTGCGCCACCTAGCATAAAATGACTAATTTTATCAATTTGGTTTACTATTACATTATTCAATTCTTTATTATTGTATCCGTGAATTGCTGCCCACCATGATGAGATCCCATCTATAAGTTTTTTACCGTCTTTTGTATATACGTATACCCCTTCCCCTTTTTCAATTATATATTTAGGTTTATAATTTTTCATCTGAGTATATGGATACCATAAATAATTTTCTTGCAAAATATTCATCCTTTCATATAATTATGTCTATTTTTAATTACTATTCTTCGCTACGCCATACAACATTTCCTGATTTATTAATGTATCCCCATTTATCTCCAATTAATTTTACCTCAGCTAAATTTCCCTTAAATGAAAATGCTTCGTTATCGTTAAACTCCATATTAAATGCATATAAACCTTTTTTATTAATATATCCCCATTTTCCATCTTTTTTTATTAATGCTAAATCACTACTAAAGTCGTTTGCTTCTTCAAACATAAATGATATTATAGTTTTACCAGTTACATCAATATATCCCCATTTTCCATCTTTTTTTACACGTGCAAGTCCCAAACTAAAATCCCCAGCCTCATCATATATATATTTAATTACTATAGTTCCTTTTGTATCAATATATCCCCACTTTTCTGCAACTTTTATTCTTGCTAACCCTTCACTAAAATCTCCTGCATCATTATAAGTTTCCTCTACTATTTTTTTACCTTTTTTATCAATATATCCCCATTTACTATTAAATCTAAATTTTGCTAATCCATTTTTAAAATCTCCTAATGCTACTGCTTTAAAATTTGGTTTCATAACAAAATTCCCTTTTTTATTAATATACATCCCATCAGCTAGTGCTAATCCTTCGCTGAAATCTCTTGTTTTATTGTATTTAGGATTAATTACAAACAACCCTTTTTTATTAATATAACCCCATTTACTAATATCTCCCTGTGTACCACCTATTCTTACAGTTGCTAATCCCTCACTAAATTTCTTCCCAACTTCAAAAATATCTTTTACCACTAATTCACCATCACGATTTACATATCCCCACTTGTCCTCTTTTTTTACCATCCCCATGCTATTTGAAAATTCTTCAGCAGCATCATATTTTGGTATAACAACAATTTCACCCATTTCATTAATATATCCCCAAGATTCCGCTCTTAATATAGGATATAGAAAATGTTCCTCATCTACTACCTCTTTTTTACATCCAATTAATAATATACTTAAAATTATTATACTTAAAAATAGTTTTTTCATGAATATCCCCCTTTTTACCATTTAATATTTTTATATGAACCAGTTTCAATGTTTTTTATCCAATCAAGATTATCTAAATACCATTTCACTGTTTCTCTTATTCCTTTTTTAAAAGTTGTCTCTGGATACCAATTTAATTCCCTAACAATTTTAGTCGGATCAATTGCATATCTCATATCATGACCTAATCTATCCTGTACATAAGCTATTAAATCATAATTAATATTATCTATATCCGTTTTTAATATCTCTTTATAATTTATATTTTCCATAATACTCTCTTTTATAATATCAATTATTGTTTTCACAATATTAATGTTTTTTTCTTCATTAAATCCACCTATATTATATATCTCTCCCAATTTTCCTTTATTAATTACAATATCAATTGCTTTTGCATGGTCCTTCACATATAGCCAATCCCTTACATTTTCCCCTTTACCATATACTGGTAATTTTTCCCCTTTTAATACTTTTTGTATAATAAGTGGAATTAGTTTCTCTGGAAATTGATATTTCCCATAATTATTTGAACATCTAGTAATATTTATTGGTAATTTATATGTTTCAAAATAAGAAAATACAATCATATCTGATGATGCTTTACTTGCTGAATATGGACTTCGCGGATCAATTGGCGTTTTTTCAGTGAAAAAATTATTCCCAAAAGTTTTCACACTTTCTCTATCTTTTGCAATAATTTTAATATCGTTTTCTAAATCTATTATTTTACCATCTTCATAATCTTTCTCCAATGTACCATATACCTCATCTGTGGAAATATGTACAAACTTCACACCATTTTTATAAATAGGATATCCGTTATTATCTTTAGATATTGTCCAGCTTTTTTTAGCAGATTCAAGTAGATTTTGTGTACCCAAAATATTTGTCTCTAGAAATATTTTAGGTGATTCTATACTTCTATCTACATGTGATTCTGCAGCGAAATTCACCACATAATCAATATTGTATTTATTAAATATATACTCTACAAGCTCTTCATTACAGATATCACCTTTTATAAATGTAATTTTATCTTTATAATTTAAAAGATTATCTAAATTCCCGGCATATGTTAACTTGTCTAGTACAATAATATTAATATTATTATTTTCATCTAATATATATTCCACAAAATTTGCACCTATGAATCCTGCTCCACCTGTTACTAAATATGTTTTCATATTTATCCTCCGTTTAATCTATTAATATATATATTCTTTATATATTTTTTTTCCTTTTTATTTTTTATATAATTATTTAAACTTATTTTCCAATTAGGTATCTCCCCAAATTCATCTATATATTTACTACAATTTAAAGTTGTATTTTCACCCCGTTTTGCTCTTAAATTAAATTCTTTTGAATTAACAGGGATTACCTTCGTATTATAGTTTAATTTTTCCAATAAATATTTCGCAAATTCATATTTACTACAGCTTCCACCATTACAAACATGATACAATCCATATTTTCCACCATTCAATAAATTTAAAGTACATTTAACTAGATCATATGTATTTGTCGGCGAAGAGATTAAATTATCTGCTATTTTTATCTCTTCGTTTTTTTCTGCCCAAATTATAACCTTTGTACAGAAATTTTCCCCATTACCATAAAGCCATGATGTTCTTATAACTAATGATTTGTCATAATTTAAAGCGACTTTCTCCCCTTGCACTTTACTTTCACCATAAATATTGACCGGATTTACATTATCGGACTCTAAATATGGTCTAACCTTTTCACCGTTAAAAACAAAATCGGTGGAATAAGTTATTAATTTTATATTATATTTCTCCGAAATTTCCGTAAGATTAGATACCCCGTTTGAATTTACATTAAAAACATCATTATGGTTTTCTTCTGCAAGATCGACATTATTATACGCTGCACAATTTATAATGATTTTAATATTATTTTCCATGACAACTTTATTTATTGCAAAATAATTAGTTATATTAAGTTTTTCTTTTGTTAATGCAATATAATTTATATTATTTAAGCTAAATTCCTTAATAAACTCTTTCGCTAATTGAGAATTACTACCAGTAATTAAAATCATCTATATACCATCTTTCGTAAATGTTTTTAACATTTTATCTTTTTCACTTATAATTAAATTTTCTTTTAATACCCCATACTTATTTAATTCCCAATCAATATTTAATGTCATATCATCCCAAATATAACCAAACTCATAATCCTTATAATAATATTCGCTACATTTATATAATACTTCAGTATTATCCTCTAAAGAGAGAAATCCATGTGCAAAGCCTTTTGGTACAAAATATAAACTTTTATCCTTTGAATCTAATAAAATTTTCTCGTATTTACCATAAGTTTCACTATTTTTACGAATATCCACAACAATATCTAATATTTTCCCACTAATAACCTTTATAAGTTTATCTTGTTCATATCTTTTTTGAAAATGTAATCCCCTTAATACACCTTTTTGGGATATAGATATATTATCTTGTACAAATTCACAATTTATCCCTATTTTCATGTAATCTCTTTTGTTATACATCTCCGTAAATGTACCTCTATTATCAGAATAAATCTTCGGTTTAATTAATAATAATCCATCAATAGCTCTTTTTTCTACAATAAATTTTTCCAATTTTTTCCTACTTTCTATTATATAATTTTATTCTTCTACAAATCAATATAATATATTTTATCTAGTATATTTTATCTAGTATATTTTAAGTAATTTATTAATCTTTCCTATGAAATTATATCATATTTATTATCTATTATCAAATATTAATTATCAAATAGAAATAATATAATAATTATAATCTAATTAAAAAAAGGTAGAAAATTCAATCTACCTTTACAATTTTTATATTAAATAACTATATAATAACATATATTTTAATAATCTGATGCAAAAATAATACCAATGTTATTTAATTTTAATTCATCAGAACTATCTTTCGGAGTATATCCTTCCTATATTAGCTCCTTAATAAATAGTTTGTTGTAAATAAATGGAAATACAAATGAAGATAATCCAAATGTAAATGATGCAAGTAGGAACATAATTATTGCCCATTTAAAGTCTCCTCTAGTTAGTGGGACAAATATTCCGAAAAAAAATGTTGTCCAAGAAAATCCTATTTTTACCCTTTTTAATAATCCGTTTCTTGGACTTTTTAAAGTTACAAACATACTTTACCTCCTAATAATTTTATTTTATTATCTTATAATAATCCTATCCATGATATTAAATCTAATCATCTTTTTATCCATTAATAATCTCTAATATAGGTTAAAAATTTTCATTCATCTATTTTTTTGTTTAAATTTTCGTTATCTATAGTTATATTTTTCTAAATGTTAAATAAATTGATTTTTTAAATCTTTTCTAATTTTTTCTCTAATATCATCTAAGGTTATTACACAATTTTTTTCCAATGAAAGTCTTTTTATCTCCTCACTTATCTCATTATTTTTATCCTCAATTACCTTTTCTACCAGTTTTTCAATAATTAAATCAATTGTTTTTTCAACAAAATTTCTTTTATTAACCATAGTTTTCACCTCACTAATAAAATATTTTAATTAATATTTAAGAAATAATAATTAATATTATCTATATATTAGGTAAATATATGTAAAATCCTCTATTTTATTAATTAATATTTGTTAAAAAAATAGTTCTGCAACAATTTATCACAGAACTATTCTGTATTTATAATTCTTCTAATTTAGTAACAACTTTATAATTTATGTCAAGAGCTTTAAAATGTTGTTTTCCACAATCTATTTTAAATTCTTCATTT
>JAAYPW010000073.1 GCA_012519615.1 Fusobacteriota bacterium | reverse complement strand
CTTACAACAGCTAAAATTATAACTGAATTACATAATGGAAAAATAGAAATTAATTCGGAAGAGAATATAGGAACAATGGTAAAAATCACTTTACCTAAAAAGCTTGAATTATAATTAAAATTATGATAAAATAGTGAAATAATAAAATTATATATTGAAAAGAGGATTATAATGAAAATAGGGATACTTGCTTCTGGAAATGGAAGCAATTTACAAGCAATAATTGATTCTATAAATAAAGGATACTTGCAAAATGCAGAAATTTCTATAGTAATAAGTGATAACGAAAATGCCTATGCACTTAAAAGATCTAAAGATAATAATATTAAAAATTTATATATTAACAAAAAAGAATATAAAACTCGTATAGAGTATGACACTAAAATAGTAGAGGTATTAAAAGAGGAAAAAATTGAACTGGTAATTTTAGCCGGTTATTTAAGATGGATTTCAGAATATTTTGTAAATGAATATAGAGGTAGAATAATGAATATTCATCCATCTTTATTACCATCTTTTAAGGGGTTAAATGCGATAGAAAAAGCATATAATTACGGGGTAAAAATTACAGGTGTAACAGTACACTTTGTCGATGAGACTGAGGATGCAGGGCCTATTATACTACAGGAGACTATTATAATTAATGAAAATATGAGTTTAGAGAAATTAGAAGAGGAGATACATAAAATTGAACATAAATTATATCCAAAAGCGATAGATCTATTTATAAAAGATAAATTATATATTGAAAATAAAAAAGTTTTTATAAGAAGATAATAGATGAATATAGTTTTATTAAACCCAGAAATACCTGCAAATACGGGAAATATTGGTAGAACATGTGTATTAACAAATACGAAATTACATATTATAAAACCTATGTCTTTTTCATTAGAAGATAAATACGTAAAAAAATCCGGTATGGATTATTGGAAAAAAGTTCAGTTGTATCTATACGATTCTTTAGATGAAATTATAGAACAAAATCAAAATTCGACATTTTATTTTGCTACAACAAAAACAGAATGTAAATATTCAGATATAAAGTTTAAATACAATGATTTTGTAGTTTTCGGACCTGAATCTAGGGGGATACCGGAGGAGATACTTAATAAACATAAAGATAATTGTATTATAATTCCAATGAAAGAAAATGGAAGGTCGCTTAATTTATCAAATGCAGTTTCTATAATACTTTTTGAAGCACTTAGACAAAATAATTTTGATTTTGGTGAAAAATAATGAAAAAAAGTAAACAAATATTAATAATTCTAATAATACCATTATTGGTAGCCTCTTTATATTTTATACAGGTAGTTTTTTTTCCAGTGAAATATAAGAAAGAGGTTTTTTTATGTTCACAAAAATATAATATAAAACCTGAGATTATATATGCGATTATTAAATCAGAAAGTGGTTTTAGAGAAAAAGTTGTTTCCCCTAAGGGAGCTGTTGGCCTTATGCAGTTACTACCTACAACTGCTAGTTGGGTTGTCTTTAAAGAGTGGAAACAGTCGGAAGATAGTTATGATCTATATAATTATGCTGATAATATTAATATTGGATGTTTATATTTTAGTTATCTAAATGAATATTATGAAGGTGACTTTGTTAAATCGGTAGCTGCATACAATGCTGGTATAAGAAGAGTAAATAACAATGAATGGGAAAAAATAATCGAGACTAAAAATTATGTAAAAAAAGTAAAAAAATATCGTAGAATATATAAGTATATCCTATATATTCATAAATTAAAGGATGATAAAATTGAAATTAACTGATAAAATGTTTTTTAAAAAAGTATTTATGATTGCATTTCCAATTGCAGTTCATCATTTTATATCATCTTTTCAAAATATTGTTGACGTAATAATGATTGGTAATTTAGGTAAAGAAGAACTTGCAGGAGTGGGTTTTGCAAATCAGGTAATTTTTATTTTTATGCTTACTACTTTTGGAATTTTAGGAGGAGCTTCGACTTTTATTGCGCAGTATTGGGGAAAAAAAGATATGAAGAATATCTATAAAATAATAGGTTTATCACTTGTATCATGTGTATTTCTTTCTGTAATTGGATTATATTTAACAGAATATCATAGTAAATATTTACTAAGCATGTATAAGTTATCGGATAATGTATTAAACTATGGATCGACATATCTAAAAATTAACGGATATAGCTTTATAATTGGAATTGTTGGGTTTTGTTATGGGACCGTGCTAAGAAATACTGGAAAACCATTTGTTCCAATGTATACAAGTTTTATTGCTGTACTTATCAATATTATTTTAAATTATGGACTAATATATGGGAATTTAGGGATGCCTAAGTTAGGAGTTGAAGGAGCTGCAATTGCTACTGTAATTGCTAGGTATGTTGACACGATCATTCTTATGGTATTGATATTTTGGAAAAATAAATATTTAGTAGGAAAATTTTCTGAATTATTTAATTTTGATTTTAAATTTATAAAAAGATTTTTTAATATATCCCTTCCTATAATATTTCAAGAAATTTTATGGGCTTTAGGAGTAAATTTTTATTTTATTGTATACGGTAAAATGGGGACAGATGCAGCAGCTGCAATTAATGTAGCAAATAGTTTCGAACGTTTAGCGTTTGTATTATTTTTTGGACTTGCAACAGCATCTGCAGTTATAATTGGAAATGAAATTGGACGTGGAAATGAGATTAAAGCATTTTATTATGGGAGAAGATTTTTAAAATTATCAACGACAATTGCAATAGGAATAACAATAACAATAATTTTCTTCATGCATATAATAGTAAAAATGTTTGGGGTTGAGGGTATAGTTTATGATTATGCACTAAAATTAACTTATATATTTTTAATTGTTTTTCCTGTAAAAGTTTTTAATATTGCAAATATTATCGGAGTATTAAGAAGTGGCGGAGATTCAAAAGTTGCATTTCTACTTGAAATAACAACAATGTGGTTTATAGGAGTACCGCTTTGTTTTTTTAGTGGTGTTATATTAAAATATCCAATATATATTGTATATATTTTTATATGTGTAGAGGAAATTGTAAAAATGTATTTAGGGTACAGAAGATTTAAGTCAAAACGTTGGATAAAAAATTTAGTAAAATCAGCATAAATTTCTTATTTATAAAAATCATATTAATAAAAATACTTAAATAATTCTTGACAACCGAAGTAAAGAATGATATAATTCTATCATATAAATATGACTGTGGAGGGATTAAAATGAAATATATATATCTTGATAATAATGCAACAACAAAAATTGATAATAGAGTAATTGATAAAATGTTACCGTACATTACAGAAAATTATGGAAACCCATCAGCTATATATTCATTAGGTCAAAAAGCAAAAAAAGAGATAGAAGAAGCTAGGTATGATATTGCATCTTATTTTAATGTAAATAATGATGAAATTGTATTTACATCATGTGGATCCGAATCAAATAATATGGCAATTAAAGGGATTGTTAATTCATATAGAGATAGAGGAAATCATATTATAACAACAGAGATTGAACACCATTCAGTTTTAGATGTATTTAAATTTTTAGAAAAAGAGGGTTTTGAAGTTACATATTTACCAGTAGATAAAAACGGAATAGTTAATATAGATGTATTAAAAAGTAGTATAAGAAAAGAAACGATACTAGTATCAGTAATGTATGCAAATAATGAGATTGGTACAATTCAGCCTATAAAAGAAATTGGAAAAATAACTACAGAAAAAAACATATTTTTTCATGTTGATGCAGTACAAGTTATCGGTAAATATAGAATTTTTCCAAAAGAATTAGGTATAGATTTAATGTCATTCTCTGCTCATAAATTTCATGGACCAAAAGGAATTGGTGGTCTTTATGTAAAAAGAGGAGTAAAATTAGAAAAGTATATTCACGGTGGAAAACAGGAAAAAAATAGAAGAGCAGGTACAGAAAATGTAGCTGGAATAATAGGTATGGCGAAAGCACTAGAGATTGCTTATGAAAATATGGATATAAATAATAAAGAGGAACAAGAATTAAGAGATTATTTTGAAGAAAAAATTTTAAAAGCTATACCTGAAATATATATAAATGCAAAAAATGTTGAAAGATTACCAGGAACTACTAGTTTAACAATAAAATATGTTGAAGGTGAATCACTACTTCTTAATTTAGATATGAAAGGAATTGCTGTTAGTTCTGGTTCTGCGTGTGCATCATCAGATTTAAATGCTTCACACGTTTTAAT
>JAAYPW010000072.1 GCA_012519615.1 Fusobacteriota bacterium | reverse complement strand
ATAGAATTGCTATTTATGGCTATGGTCCAGATTATCCAGTTGCAAGTAATGATACTGTTGATGGTAGAGCGCAAAATAGACGTGTTGAATTAAAAATTTCTAAAATGGAAAATGTTGAATATTAATTGTAAAAAGGGGTGTTTGTCATAAAAAAAGCATTATCAATAATATTTCTAATTATTTTCTTAATTAGTTGCTCAAAAGCACCAATTAGTAATAGACGTCAATTAATAATAATACCAAATAATACAATGTTGTCAACAAGTTTTAATCAATATAGTGAATTTATATCTACAAATAAATTGAGTAACGATAAATCTGGAAATGAAAGATTGCAGATTGTTGGTAATAAAATCAAAAATGCTGTAGAGGGATATTATGCTTCAATAGGAAAAAGTAGTGAGCTACAAGGTTTTTCATGGGAATTTAATCTAATAGAAGCTGAAGATGTAAATGCATGGTGTATGCCTGGTGGAAAAATTGTTGTTTATACTGGTTTACTTAAGGTAGCAACAACTGAAGAGGATTTAGCTGTTGTAATTGGACATGAGGTTGCACATGCAGTGGCAAAACACGGTAGTGAAAGAATGTCGCAGGTTTTAATTACAAATTTTGGTGGAGCTGTACTTACCGAAGCTATTAAAGATAAACCAAGTGAAGTACAAGCTTTTTGGATGGCGTCATATGGTGTAGGGACAAATTTAGGATATATACTACCTTATAGTAGAACTCACGAATACGAAGCAGATTATTTAGGGATGGTCTTCATGGCAAGAGCTGGATATCACCCGTATTACGCAGTGAGATTCTGGGATAAAATGGAGAGGTACTCTGCTAGCGGGAATACGCCAGAATTTCTAAGTACTCACCCTACAAGCACCAATAGAATCAAGGAGTTAAATTCAAAATATCAAGAAGTTGTTAAAAAACATTATAAAGAGTAAAATAGTTATTTTATAACTAATAAAATATAAAAAAAAGGAGATGTAAATATGAAAAAAGTTTTATTAGTACTTATGAGTTTGTTTTTATTTGTTTTAGTAGGTTGTGGAAGTAGTAGTAGCAATTCATTAGATATTAATGTTGTTGATTTATCAGGTAAACCAGTGGCGAATGCAACAGTAATACTTACAGATACTACTGTAGCAATGGGAGATGTTTTTGAAATTACTACAGATGAGAATGGGATAGCTAGTTTTTCTTCTCTTAAAAGTGGAGTAAACTACAAAATGGAAGTTTTTGTAAATGGTGAAAAAGTTTCAGAACGAAGTAATGTAAGCACAGATATTGATTTTTTAAAAATTACATTAGATCAAGGTGAACCAGGTGATGATGGTGAAGAGGAAGCTATTACAGCAACTTTAAAAATTAAAGTTGAAGATAATAACGGTAAATTAGTAGAAGATGCTAAAGTTACATTAGATAACGATGAAAAACATACAGTTGTAACTGGAATTGTAACTTACACAGATATAAAATTAGGGAAATACACAGTTAAAATTGAAAAAGCTGGTTTCGATGTAATTGAAGAGGAGATTGAAGTTACAAAAGAAGCAGAAACGATGACTTTTAAATTAACAGTACAAGTAAACAAATTTACAATTAATTATATTAACGCTGCAGAAGACTATACAGATTATTCATTAGAGATAACATCTATAGACGGAATTGATAAAAATATTCT
>JAAYPW010000071.1 GCA_012519615.1 Fusobacteriota bacterium | reverse complement strand
GTAGAAAATCTAAGTATTATGGTACATGGTGAAAAAGATAAAAGCACAACAAGACAAAGAGAACAAAAGAAAAAAACATATAGCTCAAACTATAGTAAAGGATCGAGTGCTATAAAATCAGTAAAAATTGTAAAAGAGGTAACACCTATAAATAGCAAAACAAATACAGTAAATCCAGATGATATTATCCCGTTAGAGGATGATATGGATTTCTAATAAGATAAAAATAAATTATGAAATAGAACTAGTTTCCTAGTTCTATTTTTTTATAGTAATAAAAACTAAAGTTATTATAAACATTGCCGATAATAAATTAGAAAAGGTATATAATAATAAAAAATATTTTATTAAAAAAGGAGGTGAGAATAATGTCATCTATAATAAATAATTATAATTCCAGTCAAATGGATACATTGTTAAAAAGTATGGATAAATCAAATACACAAAGTGGAAAAGTAGATATATTTAAAAATGAAATTTCTAATAACACAAAAAAAGATTTTTTAGATTTATCATCACAAATTGATATAATTAATAAAGAAAATTCTAAAGTAACTAAAAGTTATACTGAATTAGAAACAAAATTAGGAATAGACTCTAGTAAATGGGGAGTGGAAGCTGTATCAGATAATATTTTTAATTTTGCAAAAATTGTATATGAAAGATATAAACTAGATCATTCGGAAGAGGAAGCAGAAGAGATGCTTGATAAATTTTATGATTTAGCAAAAAACTCTATTACAAAAGGGTATAATGAAGCGATTGGATCACTAGGAACTTTAACTAATGATGTACAAGAACTTTCTAAAGCTACATTTGATAGATCTTTAGAAAAGTTAGAAGCTTGGTATAATAATGGTGGAAAAGATGTTATAGAGGAATTAAATACTGATAATACAGAAAAAAATTCAGAAATAAAAAATCAAAGTGTATCAAATAAAAATAATAGTTTAAGTGTTGAAATTAATAAACAATTACATGAATCAGAACTTATAAAAAATCAAGTTTTAGATTTAATATCATTTCAAGGGAAATACTTGGAAGAATCAAGTACAAAAAAATCAAGTTTGGATATAAAACTATAAAAAAAAGCTTTAGAGAATTCTCTAAAGCTTTTTTTATTTAATTTGTTGTTTTAAATTTCTTTTTAATTTAAGAAATTCTTGTCTATGTAATATATATTCTTTTGTGTCTAAATATTCTTCTACTAAAACAATTGCATCGGAAATATTATCAGGATTTTCTCTAATAAATCTAGTAATTAAATAGTGTTTTTCGTTATCAGCTTTTTCAAGCCAATATTTTGCATATAATTCCTGTGTTGATGCAATATCTTTAGATAATTGATATTTTTTATAATTATTTCTACCAGTTAAATAATATTGAGTTGTCCATAAATATTTATAAAAATTTCTGACAGGTTTAAAGTAAGATAAACTAGCAAGTAAAAGTAATATAAAAATAAAATTTATTCCCCAAAATAGAAAAAAATGTAATTTAAGTTTTTTAGGAAATAAAAAATCCCAATTTACTTTCTTTTTTATATCTGCATAATACTTATTTGTTGATTTAAATGAATTATTTGTAATGTCATCTTTAATTCCGTGAAATGCTAGTTTTAATTTTTGTCCCTCTTTTACAGAAAGTGCAAAAGGAAAAATAGAGGAGATTACAATTCTATAATCTCGTCCGAATTCATCTTTACCACCGAAAAAAACCATAAAGTATACATGAAAGCTATTAATATTAATTTCGTTAATATCAGAAGTATTATGTGGATATTTTCTATATATAATAGAATCAAGTATAAGTTTTTCTTCAGGGGTTAATTCACCGCAAAATCTCATAATAGAACCAAATTTAGGTTTGTGAGAAATTACTAATAGTTTTAAATGCATCTTATAATCACCTACTTATTATTTAAGTTTTAAATTATTTTTATTTGTTTTCACTATAATAGAAAGACTTCTATCTTTTGTACCTGTGGAATCAATTTCTTGTTCTAAATCTTCAACAAAAAAATCTACTGATTTAAAAGGAGTATCATCATTATTATCTCTAAAATAAGGTGTTACAATTATTTTTTGATTAATATTAAATTTAAAATTTTGACTACCAACGTAAACAAGGTTATTTTTACCGATTTTTCTTTCTAAAATATTAGCTTTATTATCAATTTCTACAATTAAATCTAAATTTTGATTAGTATATTTGCTATTTTTATTTAAGATATAAAATTCAAACTCAATATTTTTTCCTGATTCTAAAGCTTCAATTTGATTCAAAGTATTTAGTATTTTCTTTTGATATCTATTTCCTACATTCATAGTAAGATAAGTTTGACATTTTCTAATCACCTCTTTAAGAGTTTCTCTTGTAATATTATTATTATATTTATCAATACTACTTAGTACTTCATTATAAGCAAACTCTTCATCTAAATTATTTTTTATTGATGTAACCTCTTTTTTATATGTATTAAATTCATCAACTGATAGGAATTCTGCAATTAGGCTAAAAATTTCTGATTTATTATTAGTGTCGCTAAGATTATTTTGTTTTTTTATGATATCCTGATATAGTTTTGTTTCTGCAATACTAAGATGTTCTTTCATTTTACTTTTTATTTCTGCTAGTTTTATATAGTCAGGGTATTTTAAAATAAATGAATTATATTCCTTATATTTATCAAAATCATCATTTACAAATAAAATTCGATTTTGTAAAAGTTCGTACTCTTTATCAATACTATTTTGCATAGAAATATTATTAGCAAGTTTTTCAGTTGAAGATTTTTGTTTACGAATATTTTCAACTTCATCAATAGAATTTTTATCATCTTTATATGAATCTATAAATACATTAATTAGAGATAATTTTACAGATGGATCAGTTTCTATTGATATTTGTGTCATTAAAGAAGTTTTTTTCAAACTAATTAGTTTAATACTAAGAGGACTCTTTGAACCATATTTAGCAATAAATTTATCAATCTCTTTAATACGAATTTCAGTATTTGTATTATTGTTTATGTCCACATAATTTTTTAATTGCATAAGATATATAGAAAATATACCAATAAATAATGCTAAAATGATAGCAAAGATTGCCATAGACTTTCTTCTTTTTTTATTAAGATAATTTTTGTAACTATGATTTACTTCATCTTGTAGTTCTTTATTTTCAACGTTTAGTAAAAATAGATCAACAATAGATTTAGCTTGTTTTTTATTAATTTTTTCATTAAGAACATACTTTATTCTATCTGCCCAAACAATATCTCTACATTTCGATGTCCAAACAAGTGGTTGAAATAGATTAAAAGGATTGCTTAAATCGTCTGGAGGTAAATCGCCCTCTTTATACGATCCAAAAGCAGATATTGGAAAAATTTTAACATGTTCTGTAACTCCTGCAATTTGATTATAAATATTACTATAAATTTCATGATTTTTTATATATTCTTCAGCACGAGCTTCTTCATCTTGTATAATATCATCATTTAATTCTTTTGTAATTTTATCCCATTTTGTAAGAACGATACCAATTGGTAAATCGCATCCCCATTTACCTTTTTCATTTTGAATCATGCCTAAAAGATTATTAACTTCATTTTGTCTTTCAAATGCATCTTTTTTATCATTAGTTGGGTTAAGAAATATCAATATTCCACCACAATTTGCAAAAAACTTATAAATAGATTTTTGTTTTTCAAAAAACATTTTAACTAAATCTTCATCATTATGAGAAAAAGTCCCAATTAATTCCCCTGCAAAGTCCAAACTCTTAAGGTCATAACTTGATTTATTGTAAAAATATCTCATAATAACTTTATTAATTTCATTGATATCTGTTCTAGGTGGTAATTTTCCTTCTAATAAATATAAATAATTTTCTCTAAGATAGTTATGTGTATCAGAATCATTACATATTACAGAAAATTTTTCATCTTCATTTCTAAAACCTGTAAGACCATATAATACAGTAAAGAACATCGTCTTACCAGATGCACGGGCACCAAAAACTCCAATAGGCTTCTCGTCATAGCTTTTTAGTTCCTCAATTTTTATCTCTAAATCTCTCTTCAAAAAAAAATCCCCCTCTTTAAATAAAAGCACTACTTAAAATGATTATTTATAAACCTCTATTACATACATTATACACAATAAAATCTATATATTCAAGAAAAAAAT
>JAAYPW010000070.1 GCA_012519615.1 Fusobacteriota bacterium | reverse complement strand
TTTTTTCATATATAAATAGCCAATTCTATCAAAATTTATTCCTGTTTCTTTATCAATGTAAATATTTTTCTCACTAATTCCAATCTCTTTAAATGCATTTATTTGTCTTAATTCATTTTGTAATTTTGTTGAAACTCTAATATATCCAATTTTATCAGACATTTAAATCATTCCTCCTTATAATTTATTAAGAAAATATTATAACAAAAAACGTCTATTAATATCAAAATACTTTTAATACGTTCTTTTAATAATAATACCATATAAAAAGACTATTAACAAACTATATTAATTCAGAATAGGCAAAACAGTCCTAAAAAGTATACATTTAAAAACTTAAATTTATGAAAAAAAATAAAATAATCTTGATTTTATCTATAAATTAAGTTATAATCTATTTTAGATAAGAATTTTAATAGGAGGATAAATAAAATGAAACAAATAATTATAATGCTTATGTTTTTAAATTTTTTATTTATATATGGAGAACCAAATACAAATATTAATAATCCTGAAGAAGTTTACTGTATTGATGAAGTTCCTAGTGCTAATGATGAATTAGAAGATGAGGAGTTCGATATTTTAATGGACGAAGATAGTATTGTTGATTTAGATAATTATAATACTGAAGAAAATAATAATTTTAATGGTAACGATTTAAATGTGGATATAATATTATCTATTATAAATAAAGGTGTTTCTTATTGGAATCAGTTTAGAGAAGATTATCCTAATATTAATTACGGTGACTATAAAATAAAAAATGTAGATTTTTCTGATAAAAATTTAACTGGGATAAATTTCAGTTTCATGAGTTTTAGTAATTCAAAATTTATGAGAGCCAATTTAGATAATTCTAATTTACAAGGGTGTGAATTTATAGATTGTAATTTTTTCAAAGCAAATATAAAAAATTCAGATTTAAAATCGGTAAATGCAATAAGAAGTAGTTTTAAAAACGTAGTTTTATCAAATTCAGATTTAGATAGTGCAATAATATCAAAAATTTGGAAAAAATCATTTAAAAATAAAAATATAAAAAACTATAAAAAAATTAGTTGGAGATAGAATCAAAAAAAATAAAAGGAGAAAAAAAATGTCTAAAGATCTTAAAGGAACAAAAACAGAACAAAACTTACTAAAAGCTTTTGCTGGGGAATCACAAGCTAGAACAAGATATGATTATTTTGCAAAAGTAGCTAAAAAAGAGGGGTATAATCAAATTGCAGATATCTTCACAGAAACTGCTTTAAATGAAAAAGAACATGCAAAAAGATTTTTTAAATTTTTAGAAAGTGGAGAAGCTGTTGAAATTACTGCTATGTATCCAGCAGGAACAATAGGAACTACAATTGAAAATCTTAAAGCAGCTGCAGAAGGTGAAAATGAGGAGTGGACTATTCTATATAAAGAGTTTGCAGCAGTAGCTAGAGAAGAAGGATTTAACGATGTTGCTATAGCTTTTGATATGATAGCAAAAGTAGAAAAAGAACACGAAGATAGATATAGAAAATTAGCTGCAAATATTGAAAATGATGAAGTATTTAAAAAATCTACAAAAGTAAGATGGAAATGTAATAATTGTGGATATGTACACGAAGGTGATTCTGCTTTAGAAAAATGTCCTGCTTGTTTACATCCAAAAGCTTATTTTGAAATAAAAGAATCAAACTATTAATATAAAACTTATAGTAAAAAAAGCAGATAATTTTATCTGCTTTTTATTTTTAATATTTTTGTAGAGTTTATTATTGCTATTAATGCCACACCGACATCAGCAAAGATCGCTTCCCAAATATTAGCAATACCAAATATTCCTAATATAAAAAAAATAAGTTTAACTATGAAGGCCAATGCTATGTTTTCGATAATAACTCTTCTAGTTTTTCTAGCTAAATATTTTGCAGTATTAATTTTATCAATTGAATCACTTAGTAGAACCATATCAGATGCTTCTATTGCAAGTTCACTACCTTTTTTTCCCATTGATATACCTATATCAGCTCTTGCAAGGGAGATAGCATCGTTAATGCCATCGCCTATAAATGCAACTTTATTTGATTTTGGTATTATTTCATTTTCTAAAATATTTAATTTATCTTCAGGAAGTAAATTTGAATAATAATTTTTTATATTTAATTGATCTGCAATTTTTTTTGCAATGTTTTCATTATCTCCTGTTAATAAGTATAATTTTTCTATGCCTTGATTTTTGAGATTAATTATCGCTTTTTTTGTATCTATTTTTAATTCATCTTCAATGATAAAATTTCCAGCATAGACACCATTAATAGCAATATAAACAATTGTTCCTAATTCATCTGATTTATTAAAATCAATATTTTCTTTTGTTAGTAATTTATCATTACCAATTATAACTTTTTTATTATAAATATCTCCTATTGCTCCCATTCCAGGGAAGTATATAAAGTTTTTAACAATATTTTCATTAATTGATTTATTATATTTTCTCCTAATTGATTCAGATATAGGGTGATTAGAATGTGATTCGATAATTGCAGCAGTTTCTATTATTGAATCAATTGTATAACCGTTAAATGTGTTTATTTTAGTCACTTCAAAATTACCTTTTGTTAAAGTCCCAGTTTTATCAAAAACAACAGTGTCCACACTATTTAATACATCAATAAAGTTAGCTCCTTTAAGTAAAATCCCCTCTTTTGCAAATGCACCAATTCCACCAAAATAACCAAGAGGAATACTTATTACTAATGCACATGGGCATGATATCACCATTAATACAAGTGCTCTATAGATCCAATTAGAGAAAAGCGCATCCTTAATTATTAA
>JAAYPW010000069.1 GCA_012519615.1 Fusobacteriota bacterium | reverse complement strand
CCGTTTTCAAAATCTATCTCATCTTCAGTTTGATTTGGTTCTTCCCCTGTAAATAGATTATTTTCTACACTCATATCCTCATCTAATGCTGATATACTCTCTACAATTTCATCTGGTTCTATATCCATATTACCTTTTTCAAAATCTATCTCATCTTCAGTTTGATTTGGTTCTTTAGAGTTTTCAAATTCAATTTTACTATTTTCCTTCTGTTTCATAATAAGGTCTTCAATAAATTTCAAATCTTTATCAATATCAATGTTGATCTGCTTAACGAATTCTCTCTCTTCATCTTCTGTAAGCTCGTCCTCTTCCTCTTCCTCGACTAAAAGTTTATCAATATCTATTGATTTTAAAATATTCTCAATAGTAAGTTCCTCTTCTACAATTTCATCAAGATTAAACGTAAAATTCCCCTTGTTTTCATTTACCTCTCTTAATATTTTTTTTAATTCATTATCATCTTTTTTTTCTACACTCTCTTCTATTCTTTTTATAACTTCCCTTTTATTTTTAATATTATTATGCAAAATACAGTATTCTTCATTATCCTCAGGTTGATTTTTACATGGTAATCCTTTTGTAGTTGGATATCCGCATATTTTTCTACCTAATTTTTTCTCGAGTTTTTCAATCTCATCAATGAATTTTTCCTCCACGAAAAATCATCCCCCATTCTAAAAATTTTAAATTATAATATACCTATTTATCGGCATATTTCAAATATAATAAAGATATAATAATATAATTTTACCTTTATTATAAAATTTTTTCAAGTAATTTTTGTATTATTCTATTTTTTATGCTATAATTAAATAAATTTATCTCACATACACAATTAATAACATATTATAATGTTAATTAATTTGATAAAATAAACTTTTTATTTAATAATTTCATGTTTATCTATTTTTTGCCGATTATAATACTATATTGACATTTTTATAAAAAATTATAAAATAAAAAAAGGATTTTTTATTTTATGTTCGTATAAATATAAAGAAAGAATAATTTAATATATAATATAATTTTTTTATAAAACAATTACACTATTTTGAGAGAGGTGATTTACATTGAGATATACAATTATATTTTTCTTATTATTGTCAGTAACTATTTTATCTAATCCATTTAAACTTGATGAAGGACATTTTGATACCATTACAGATATTGATAAATATCCTTTTGGAAATATTGCAATTACTGTTTCCCATGATGAATCTATTGTTATATGGGATTTTTCACAAAATAAAATTGTTAATATGATTGAATTGGGTGATGGACTTCTTAGTGCCGTTGCAATATCACCTGGAGGAAATTATTTTGTAGTGGGTAGTGAACGGGGACAGATTTTCTTATACGATTTCAATACTCAAAATATGATATCTTCTGATAAACTACATAAAGGTAAAGTTACAGATATTGTATTTTCTGAAAATGAAAAAATATTTTTTACATCAAGTACAGATGGTAATATTATGCAGTACGATATTGAAAAAAAAAATATAGTTAAAGGTGTTTCTTTTCCGTCACAGGTTATATGCATGGGAATTTCTTTAGAATCAAAGCAAATTGCAGCTGGTACAGAGAATGGTCATATTTTCATACTTAATACTGAAGATATATCATCGTTTGAAGCAATTAGTAGTGCCCATAAAGATTGGGTTACAGGACTTACATTTTCACCAGATGGTACAAAACTTGCCTCTGTAGGATGGGATTTTAAATTAAATATATTTGACACTTCAAACAAAAACTTAATTAAATCACTAGCTGTTAATACTGATAAACCTCTTAATTGTGTAGACTGGAGTTCTGATAATAAATTAATTGCAATTGGTTCTTCTGATTTCAATATATATGCTTATAATCCGGAAAATTATGAATTTATACATGCTTTTAGAAATGGTCATAACGGTAAAATCACTGGAGTTAAGTTTTTCCCAGATTCAAATGTATTATTATCAATAGCATCAGATGCACAAGTAAATTACTGGAATACAATTAACAAAAAATTAGAAAAAATATATACTGGATATTAATGATAATTTAAATTTTTAAAATAGTATTTAATAAGCGAGCCTTTGGTTCGCTTATTTTTTTGGATTTTCCACCTTAGATTATACAAAAAACTGTAAAATATTGAAATTATAAAATCACTAACATAATTAGAAATTCCTTTTCCATTTGTTCTGCTTAGTTGAAATATGGAAAGAAGTATTAAAATTAAAAAAGAGT
>JAAYPW010000009.1 GCA_012519615.1 Fusobacteriota bacterium | reverse complement strand
CCAAACAACCTTGAACAACAACTATTTAACTTAAAAGAAAATATAAAAGAAGAAAGAACTCAAGATGATATTTTATATGAGATTATCTTAAAAAGCGGATTATCTTTATCAGAAAAAATAGAAGTAAAAGAAATTCAAAATAAAAAAGTTTACAGCATAATGAATGGATTTTTGATAATTTGCCTTGAAAAAGATTTAAACCTTGATTTTATAAAAGCTATTGCAGAATTAAAACCTGCTAAAATTGTATGCCTTGATATAGGATTTAAAAATAACGACCAATTAAAAACAAATGCAGTACAAATAATGAAATCAATAAAATTTGATGGAGAAAATTCCATTGAATTCAAAACGGTTTAATCGGTGTTCATCAGTGTTTATCCGTGGTTAAAAAATAAAAATTAGCCACAGATGGACACAGATACACACGGATAAGATAAAAGCAGAAAGGATAAAAATATGATAAAATCTGAATTGACAGAAAAAATAATAGGTTGTGCTTTTGAAGTAATAAATACTCTTGGAGCAGGTTTTTTGGAAAAAGTATATGAAAATGCTATGATGAAAGAATTTAAATTGAAAGGTATTTCAGCAGAACAACAAAAACCAATAAAAGTATTTTACAAAGGCGAAGTAGTTGGAGACTATATAGCAGATATTTTAGTTGAAAATGAAGTTATTATAGAATTAAAGGTTGTTAAGAATTTTAATGAAATTCATCTTGCTCAATGTATAAATTATTTGAAATCAACAGGTAAAAAAATTTGTTTATTAATTAATTTTGGAAAAAATAAACTTGAATTTAAAAGGATAGTTTTTTAATCGGTGTTCATCAGTGTTTATCCGTGGTTAAAAAATAAAAAAATAGAAAAAGAGGAAAAAATGATTATAGGAGTTAAAGATGTTGAATATATAAGAGAATATATAATAAAAGTAACTTTTGACAATAATGAAAGCAAAATAGTTGACCTTAAAAATTTTATTGAAGGAGAAATATTTGAACCTCTGAAAGAAATAGATTATTTCAGGAATGTAAGGGTTGATGAAGATATTGAAACTGTTTGTTGGGATAATGGAGCAGATTTTTCTCCTGAATTTTTATATGAAACAGGAGTTTAGATTTTGTTCAAAACTTAAAATATACCATATACATTTATGAAGAAAGGTGGTTTAAAGTTTGAAATTAAAATTTGATGGAAATCAAGATTATCAAATAGAAGCAATAAAATCAATTGTAGATATTTTTGAAGGACAAACAAGCGGAAAGCTTGATTTTGAAATAAGTACAAGAGCAAATACTATATATAAAAATGAATTAGGAATTGGAAATAACCTTGAATTAGAAGATAAAGAAATACTTAAAAATGTACAAAAAATACAGCTCCATAATGGGATAGCTAAAAGTCTAAAATTAGAAGGAATGAACTTTACAGTTGAAATGGAAACAGGAACAGGAAAAACTTATGTATATCTTAGAACTATTTTAGAATTAAATAAAAATTATGGATTTACTAAATTTATAATTGTTGTACCAAGTATTGCGATTAAAGAAGGGGTATATAAAAATCTTCAAATAACAGAAGAACACTTAAAAACTATATATGACAATATTTCATACAATTATTTTATTTATGATTCTAAAAAAATAAACAGTTTAAGTAGTTATGCAAAAAGTAATCAGATAGAAATAATGATAATTAATATAGATTCATTTAATAAAGACTTAAATGTAATCAATAATGAAATTGATAGAATGCAAGGGAGAAAACCTCTTGAATTTATACAGTCAACAAATCCAATTGTAATAATAGATGAACCACAAAATATGGAAAGCGATAAATCTAAAAAAGCAATTAAATCATTAAATCCAATGTGTACATTAAGATATTCAGCAACACATAAAAATTTGTATAATTTAATGTATAGATTAACTCCTGTTGATTCATATAAGAAAAAACTTGTTAAAAAGATAGAGGTGATGTCTGTTACTGCAGAAGAAAATCTAAATACACCTTTTATTGAGCTTGTAAAAGTAGATAATAAAAATGGTATAAAAGCAAGTATTAAAATTGATAAAAAAGAAAAATCAGGAATAAAAAGAAAAACTATTCCAGTAAAAAATAAAACAGATTTATTTGATATTTCAGGAGAAAGAGAAGTTTATAAAGGTTGGATTATAGAAAATATTTCTATTGAAATGGGAAAAGGAATTATT
>JAAYPW010000068.1 GCA_012519615.1 Fusobacteriota bacterium | reverse complement strand
TAAGTTATATAATAATCCAATTCTGAAAATCCAATTTTATCTTTTAATTTTGTATTATATATTTTATCTATTTTTTTCTCTAGTATTTTATTATATTCAAGTAATTCCTTAGATTTATCATAGTTTTTTATTTTTTCTGTTTCTTTTTTCTCTCTAATATCTAAATAATAATCTATATTATATGTTTTCCATCTATCTTCAGCAGGTATGGATAAGATTTTTTCTTGTCTAAGATAGTCTTTTTCACTTTTACTAGTTAAGCTACTGTATATATCTTGGTTATTGTAGTACTCTTTGTCCTTTTTTTCAATGATTTCAATAAAATCATCATTAAAATAATAATCTAGTTTCGTAATAATATCTCTTTCGTTATTTTTCCATGTTTCAACATATTTATTATGTCCTTTTTGAAATTCAGAATGTTTTATAATATTACCATTTAAACCAATCTGAGTAACACTACTTATATTATTAAATGAATCATAATTAAATGTCATATATCCTATTAAATTTCCATTAATATCAATAATTTCTGCATTTTTAGGTCTTCCAGAATCGAAATATTCTACATAACGATAATTTGAGATCTTTCTACCTGATCGATCATATATTATCTCCTCTTTTGGTCTCATTGTTAAATCATAGTATACTTTTTTTGTATAAATTTCCCCATTTTTTTTAAAATTTTCTGTATGTACTATATCTTCCGTTCTATCATCTATTATTTGTATCACTTCACCAATACCATAAGTTTTTTCGCGAAATGCTCTATTTGATTTATCAGTTATTATCTCTTTAAAAATCTCATTATGCTCTGAAATGTATGAATTTCTAACTAAATTTCCATGTAAATCTTTTTGAATTGCTTTTATTAAATTCCCTTTAATATCATAGATTAAATCATAAAAACCTATTTTTATATTATTAAAATCTGTAATAACTGCTTTTCGTGGTTTATCTTTTACATTATACTCTTTAAAATCTAAAATTTGTACAATTTCCTTTAAATCATTTCTTAATACTTCCCTTAAAAGTCTACCTTTACTATCATAATAGATATCAATTACCATAAAATCAGCATTATCTTTTCTAATTATTTTTGATGCTTTAGCAATATTTGGATTATTATCATAATCAATCTCTTCACCAAATAAAACAATATTTACCAATAAAAGAGCAATTATTATTAGCAATTTTTTTTTCATATTTATTTCCCCTTTATTATTTTTTTTATTAATATTATATCTAATAATCGGCATTATTGCAACTTCTCTTTATTATTTAATAGTTTTTTATGAAATATATATTATAAATATAAATTTTACAATAGGGACATACATTTTTTCTAATATAATATATAAAATCAAATATAAATATAAAAAAATTTTAAAAGTAATAATTCATAATTAATATCTACAAAATAAACCTTTCTTAAATTTTATTTACATATCAAAAAAATAATAATTTAAAATTAATTTATACATTGATAAAAATATATTAAAATAAATATTTCATTATATTATAGTTTTTAAACTATAATTATATAATAATCACATTGTAAATTAAAGTGAAAAAATAAGGTTTCTAATAATTAAAAATAAATGATTCAAATAAAATACGAATAAAGTTATAATACAAGTAAAAATTGTACTTCTATATTTTAAACGCTTTTAGTCATTGAAAAATATCAGAATGATTTTTTTGTAATTATAAATTTCTAATAAACTTATATTTTAGATATTTTTTTAAATATAAATTTTATAATTTAAAAAGTAACTCCTCATAAGTTGGAAATGGCCATAAATTTTTATCAGTTATTTTTTCTAAATTATCAGATATCTCTCTTAATTTCTCCATTAACGGAATAACATGCTTCTTATATTCCTTTGCCTGATTATATTCATCGCATATGCCATGTGCTTTTTCCAAGGCTTTCTCTAAATCTGATGTTTTTAATTTCATTGAATTTAAGCCCTCTACAACAAATTGAAGTGTGTTTTTTTGTCCATTTAAATCAATGTTTGGAATAGAATTTTTTATCTCGTTAATAGATATTGCAATATTTTTTGCAAAATTACTTACAGCAGGAAAAATTTGTGTATTTGCTATTTGAATCATTATTGAGGCCTCTATATTTATTTGTTGTGAATATTTTTTTGCGTAAATATTATTTCTTGAGATAAGCTCCTCTTTTGTCAGTACTTCTTGTCTTTTAAATACGTTGAATATCATATCAGATATTCCATAAGGAAATACATCTACAGTGGATTTAAAGTGCAATAATCCTCTCTCTTTTGCAATTTTAATCCAATTTTCACTATATCCATTTCCGTTAAATATGATCTTTTTATGTTTAATATAAGATGAGACAATAATATTTCTAATTGTATCATTGATATCTATTGCATTTTCTAATTTATCAGCATACTCATTTAATACATCTGCAACGACTGTATTTAACATTACGTTTGAACCAGCAATTGAATCAGATGATCCAACCATTCTAAATTCAAACTTATTTCCTGTAAAAGCAAGTGGTGATGTTCTGTTTCTATCTGTTAAATCTTTTGGAAGTTTAGGTAATGAATCTACTCCAATTTCTAAATATCCACCATTTTTCTTACATTGTTTTTCACCCATAGACAATTTTTCATAAATATCAGTAAGTTGTTCACCAAGAAATATTGATATAATCGATGGTGGAGCTTCATTTCCACCTAATCTATGGTCATTTCCTGCACTAACTGCTGATAAAGATAAAAGTGGTGAATATCTATCCACTGCTTCTATTACCGCCATTACAAATAATAAAAACTGTGCATTATCTTGAGGATTATCTCCTGGTTCCAATAAATTAATCCCGTCATCTGTTAACATTGACCAGTTATTATGTTTTCCACTACCATTTACCCCTTTAAACGGTTTTTCATGTAATAATGCAACTAAATTATGTCTACTAGCTACTTTTTTCAATGTATCCATTAGTAGATTATTTCCATCTGTAGCTACATTTGATGTAGAATATATTGGAGCTACTTCAAATTGATTTGGTGCAACCTCATTATGTTTTGTTTTTGAAGGTATCCCTAATTTCCATAATTCATAGTCAAATTCTCTCATGAAATCTGCAACACGTTCTTTTATTGTACCAAAATAATGATCTCCTAACTCCTGCCCTTTCGCAGGCATTGCTCCAAATAATGCTCTTCCAGATAACATTATATCCGCTCTTTTGTCATAATACTCTTTATCAATTAAAAAATATTCTTGTTCTGCCCCAACAGTAGTTATAACCCGTTTACTTGTTTTATTTCCAAGTTTTTTTAATATTCTCATAGCATGTTTATTTATGGCAACCATTGATCTAAGAAGTGGGACTTTTTTATCAAGAGCTTCTCCAGTATATGAAACAAAAGCAGTTGGAATATAAAGTGTTACCCCTGTATTGTCCTCTCTTAGGAATGCAGGTGAAGTTGTATCCCAAGCAGTATATCCTCTAGCTTCAAAAGTGCTTCTTAATCCGCCGTTGGGAAATGAAGATGCATCTGGTTCCCCTTTTATAAGCTCTTTACCTGAAAATTCCAATATAATTTTGCCATCATTTGTTGGAGATATGAATGAATCGTGTTTTTCTGCAGTAAGACCTGTTAATGGCTGAAACCAATGTGTATAATGTGTTGCACCTCTTTCAATTGCCCAATCTTTCATTGCATTTGCAATTACTTCTGCAACTTCACGTGTAAGTTCTGTTTTTTCATTCTGAACTTTTTTAAATTCATCATATACATTTTTAGGTAATCTCTCTTTCATAAGTGCATCATTAAAAGAGTTTTCACCGTAAATCTCAATTAAGGGTCTTTTTAAGTAAATATTTTTCACCATCTTATTTTTACTCTCCTTCTTATTTAAGCATAATTTTTACTTTATTATAAACTATTTTTATATACATTGCAAACTTTTTAGATAATATTTTTTAGTAAAAAATCAAGATTATATAATCTTGATTTTT
>JAAYPW010000067.1 GCA_012519615.1 Fusobacteriota bacterium | reverse complement strand
ATAGACTTAGTAGAGCAAAAGAAAATGTAATTATTATGCATCCAGGACCAATGAATCGTGGTGTAGAGATAGATTATGATGTTGCTGATTCTAGTAAGCAAGTGATATTAGATCAAGTAGAAAATGGTGTAGCTGTTAGAATGGCTTTACTTAGTCTTATTTTAGGTGAATAATATATTATAATTAAGATTTAGTTGGAGGTCATTGTATGAAAAAAATTATTTTACTAGTAATGTTTATTTCGCTAGTCGCTTGTAGTAATAGTTCTAATAAAAAAGAGAAAGAGAAAATAAAAAACATTAGTGAAATTGTAGAAACAAATACAGAAGATAATAAAGAGCAAGTGAGCGAAGAAGATAGTAATAATAATGCTATTAATAAAATTGTATTAACAGTAGAAAAAACAAAAGTATTAGCAGATGGGAAAGATAAAATTGTACCCAAATTAGTAATATATGATATTGATGAAAAAGAGATAAAAAAAAATAACTATATGTTATATATAAATGATGAGATATCAGATTCACAGGATTTTAAAACTTTAAATAAAGGTATTTATGAGATTAAAGTTTCGATAGATGAAATATATAGTAATTCTATTGAAGTAGAAGCCTATGACGCGGTAAAAACAATAAAACTCTCCTCTGATTTAGACAAAATAGTAGCTGATGGAGTTAGTAGTGCCAAATTAGAAATAGAATTTAAAAATCAAAATAACGAGATTATAAATGATGTAGAATATAGTTTGTATTGTAATGACGATAAAATGGAAACAACAGATTTTTCTACTCTTATAAAAGGGGAATATAAGTTTAAAGTAAAAGTAGATTCTATAGAAAGTAACGAGATTAAAATAGAAGCATATGATATTGTGAAAAATATAGAAATTTCATTAATAAAAACAAAAATTCTAGCAAATAATGTTGATTTCACAAGAATTAAAATCAATATGTTAAATCAAAACGATGTTATTATTAAAGATAAAATCTCAAAAATTTATATAAATGGTGAAAATGTAAAAGAGGACATATTTAAAACAGATATCCCTGGTGAATATGAAATCTATGCAAAATTCAATAATATAGAGAGCAATAGATTAACTGTTGATGCACTTCAAGTAGACCCACTCATATTAGAGGGGTTATCTCCTTATTATAATCAGACACAGGTTGATATTAATACAACAATAGCTATAAAGTTTAATAAAACTTTGGAAGAACCGATTGTAAAAAATGCAATAATGTTAATTAATGAAAAAGGTGAAAATATTAAAGGAAAAGTTGTATATAAAAGTGGCGAGAAGAGTATTTTATTTGAATTAATAGATAAATTGGAATATGGAAAAACTTATGAAGTAATTATAAATAAAGATCTAATAGGTATCGAAAAAAATGTTTTAAGTACAATTCCAAAGTGGATTTTTACAGTTCAAAATTTTCCAGAGTTTACTATGAAAAAAATAGAAAAAGGGGAATTTATTATGGGAGATGAACAAGGAGATCTATGGGAGATATGTAGACCTATTCACAAAGTAACATTAGATTATAATTATGAAATAGGTGAAACAGAAATTACATTTAAAGAATATGATGCGTATTGTAAAGCAGAAAGAATTACTAAATTACCAAGTGATAATCGTTGGGGCAGAGGAGAAAATCCTGTTATAAATGTATCGTGGTTCGATGCAATAAAATATTGTAATTGGTTAAGCAAATTACATAATTTACCAGTAGCTTACAATGTAAAAACAGGGAAATTTCTAGATGAAAATGGTAATTTAACTAATAATATAAAAAAAGTAAAAGGATACCGTCTTCTAACTGAAGCTGAATGGGAGTTTGCAGCAAGAGGAGGAAATAGATCGCGAAATTCTAAATATAGTGGTCATAGTCAAGAAAACTTAATAGCTTGGTATGTAGAAAATTCATCATCAAAAATCCATTTAGTTAAGCAAAAACATCCAAATGAATTGGGAATCTATGATATGAGTGGAAATGTGTGGGAATGGTGTCACGATGGATTTGAAAAATACAGTAAAGAACCTAAAATTAATCCTGTAGTAGAAGAAACAGAGTATAAAATAATGAGAGGTGGCTCTTGGTACAGTATTAACTATGATTTAAGAATAAGCCATCGTGAATATTTCAATCCAAATACAAAAGATATTTATTTTGGATTTAGAATAGCAAGGACATTAGAGGAATAGTGAATATATTAAAGACTGCTTATTAAATTAGCAGTCTTTTTTTAATTTAAATAATATAAGATTAATTAGATTATAATGTCAATATTATTTTTAAAAAAAT
This sequence comes from Fusobacteriota bacterium, assembly GCA_012519615.1. Classification (GTDB taxonomy): domain Bacteria; phylum Fusobacteriota; class Fusobacteriia; order Fusobacteriales; family JAAYPW01; genus JAAYPW01. Next base: position 4,185 of record JAAYPW010000067.1, on the reverse strand, counting down.
TTTAATTAAAAATATATAATTTTAAAAACCATATTTTAAGTTCTTCTTCTGTATTAGGAGAAGAACTTATTTTTACACGTTTTATTTTTTACATATAAATATATTATTAAATTTTATATTATATTAAAAAAAATAAATCTATATTTTTATTTCATATTTTCTCATCTATATATAATTTTTATGAAGTTAAATACCTAATATCCTTGATTAAAATTGCTTTTTGGGGATTATACATCTTTTTATTTAATAAATTTGAAAAATTAAAGTTTTACTTATATTTGAATGAAACGAATTACACAATTTTAAAAAAGAAAATTTATAAAATTCTTAAAAGAGATTAAGACAAGGCATTTTTACATTACCCTTTACCCGATACTAAATATTTCTAGGAATTATTAGTTAATTAGATTTTTTTATTCTATAAATAAATTATAGAAAAGATATAGTAAAAGTGTACTGTATTATTTTAATATTTAAAATGAGATATTATTCACTTAGTATAAATAAACTATGAAAAAAAGGAAATAGCGTTTTAAATGCAAAAAAAATATAGTCATTACAAAATTTAAAGCTATTTAATCGCTCTATATCAAATTTAATATAAATAGAAAATAATGGTAAAATATTTATCATGTGGATATTAAAATATAAAGGAGCGATTAATATGATTAGTAAAAAAAAGAATGTAAAAAAGGGTAAAAAGTTATTAAATATTAATATTGATTTTTTAAAAAATCTAGAGAAAACAATAGATATAGTTATTATAACAAGTTATGTTTATTCTATAATTTGGATAGTAAAATTTATATGTTTAAATTTTGCCCGTTTTTTTTTAGAAATATAAAACAAAATATAAAGTTTGACTATATATCTTAAATATAATATAATATATAAAATAAATTAGATTTAATATGATAATTAAAAATTTAAATATATTGAGAAAGGAAATTGAATGAAATCAGGATTTATAGCTTTAACAGGTAGACCAAATGTTGGTAAATCAACATTAATAAATAAAATTGTAAAAGAAAAGGTTGCAATTGTTTCTAATAAACCTCAAACAACACGTGATAGGATAAAGGGTATTCTTACTTTAAATAATACTCAGTATGTATTTATAGATACACCTGGGATACATAAGCCTAAGCATCTATTAGGTGAAAGCATGACAAATTCTGCCATAGGAACTCTTAGAGAAGTAGATATTGTTATGATGATACTAGATGGGACTGAGCCTATTGGTACAGGAGATAAATATGTATACGATAGAATAATAGAATCAGGAGCTGAAATAACAATTGCTATTATAAATAAAATAGATAAACTAAGTGATGACGATATAATTAATAAAAAGATAGAAATTGAAAATGAACTAGGAGAGTTCAATGAGATATTGTGTTTATCTGCAGAATATGGGATAAATATTGTTGAAATGTTAAAAAAAGTAGAAAAATATATGGAAGAGGGGGTTATGTATTATCCCGAAGATATGTATACGGATATGCCAATGTATAAAATGATAACTGAGATTATACGAGAGAAAATTATTTGGCATACAGAAGAGGAGATCCCTCACAGTGTAGCAATTGAAATAAGTCATGTAGAAAAGCATAAAGATGCAAAAGATAGATTTGATATTAATATATATGTAGAAAGGGATTCGCAAAAAGGTATTATAATAGGAAAAGAGGGTAAACTTTTAAAAAAAATAGGAACAGAATCTAGAAAAGAGATTGAGTTTTTATTAGAGAGAAAAATATATTTAAATTTATGGGTAAAAGTAAAAGAAAAATGGAGAACACAAAAGCCGTTTTTAAAGGATTTAGGATATATATTCGAGGAATAAAAATAATTAAAAAAATAAGTATTGACATTTACTCGATAATTTGATATAGATAAGGTTATTGTTTAAAATTAATCTGCTTTATAAAAATTAAAATGAGAGAAAATGAGAATGATGACAAAGAAAAGAGAAAAGAGAGAATATAATATTTTAGCGGTAAGTGATAATGAAGTTCTTAAAAAATTTACAGTGAACCAATTAAAAGAGCAATTCGGTTATGTGGATTTTATAATTTCAGCTGGTGACCATAGTTATGAATACTTAGATTATTTAGTATCAGTTTTGGATAAAGAGCTTATATATATTCATGGTAATCATGTGTATAGTAAATATCATGATATTTCATTTTGTAAAAATATAGACGGTAAATTTATTAAATACAAAGATCTATATATTATGGGATTTGACGGCTCAAAAGTGTATTCGAAAAAAGAGCATCAGTATACTGAAAAGCAGATGAATAAAAGAATAAAAAAACATTATTTTAAAATGCTTTTAAAAAAACCTGATATTGTTGTAAGTCATGCTCCGCCAATGGATATTCATGATGTGAAAGATGTTGTTCATGAAGGATTTAGTTCATTTGTTGATCTTATTAATTTTGCGAAACCTAAACTATGGCTACATGGCCACGTACATTTAAGTAACCACTACGAGGTTCAGGAAACTTATGTTGGGACTACAAGGGTATTAAATGTATATGGGTATAAAGTTATAAATATAACTGTATAAGGAGAGGATTTTGTAATAATGATACTATACGAACAAGCAAAATCAGCGTATGAAAAATTTAATAAATCAGAAAAAAAATTTTTAGGATTTAGTTTTAATAGATTGAAAGATAGAACTGAACTAGTTAATTTTGCTGAAATTCAAAAAGAAAATGGTGCCTATACAAGTACTTTTATTGGTATTAGAGATATAAATATTGATAAAATAAGAGGTAGTGTTCAAAAATATATGGATTTTAACAAAAATTTTGCACCTAAAAATGAAGTATTAGAAGAGAGATGGTGTAGTATTTATACTGCATTTGTAAGCGGTGCACCATTACCACCAATTATATTATATAAAATTAAAGATGACTATTTTGTTTATGATGGGAATCACAGAGTATCAGTTGCAAAATTTTTAAACTTTAAAGTGATTGAAGCAGAAGTAATAGAGTTTTTAGTTTCAAAAGATACTAAAGAAAATGTAATATATAGAGAAAAATTCAATTTTGATAAAAATACTGGGATAGATAATATATTTTTCACCGAAACAAATCAATATGAAAGACTAATAAAAGAGATAGAAGAATATAATGAATTTTTAAAAGAGAAAGAAAATTTAAATTTAAATTTTATAGAAATTTCAAGTCGTTGGTATGAAGATGTATACGTTACAATTACAGAAATTATAAAAAATAATGATATTATCGACAACTTTGAAGGGCAAACTATATCAGATATATTTGTACATTTCTTGGACCATAAATATTTTAAAAGTGAAAAAAAGAAACATGATGTTGGATTTACATATTCTGTTATAGATTTTGTAAATTTCATAAAAACATATAATAATAATGAAATAGATAATATATTTAATTTAAATAATAAAAATAAAGATTTATTAAAAATACTTACAAATATTGACAAAAGAAAGTCATTAGATAAAGATATCTTATTTAAAACAGACACATTAAAACGTATAACAGGATTGAAATTAGAACACGATTTTGTTATGCTAAATAAAATCGATGACTATATAAAAGAACATAAAATAGATAATTTTGAAAATGGAATTGAATATTGGTATAAGAATGTTTTTCAAAAAAATGTTGAGATATTTAAATCTAAAATAAATTATCTGCCAGATGAATTTAAAAAACTAGCCAATAAACTACTTAAAAAAGAGGAAAACTTATTTTACTCTTTAGGCAATTATTATAATATATACAAAGAACAAGTAGAGGGTAGTATAAAAATAGCAGATATGATAACAAATTATATAATAGAAATATATATTCCAATTATGTATTCCTTAATGAATGATAGATTTGACGAAAAAGATTTAGAAAAATTCTATTACGGCATACAAAATAGATATAGTTATTTAGTAGAATATAAACAAGAAGCAACAATGAAAGAAGCAGAGGAACTTTATTTTGACCCAGAAGATAAATTTTATAGTAGAACTGGAAGCTGGTTCTTTATGAAATTGGGTTATTCATTTAAAACGAATAAAGCAATTGAAAATATGATTATAGAATTTGAAAAAGATTTAGACGATAAAACATTATTAAGAATACTCTTAGATAGATATGGTTCAATAGGAAAATATACCACAATAATTAATTT
>JAAYPW010000066.1 GCA_012519615.1 Fusobacteriota bacterium | reverse complement strand
CCAATATTACTTAAAATAGAATTATAAAACATAATTCCATCTTCCATATCAGCTGTAGAAAAATTTAAAATTATATTTTTATTTGGAATAATAATTTCATCTTTTAAAAACTTACAATTCTCCATATATAAAGAAAATGTAAAACTTTTAGTTTTATTTTTTGTGTTTTCATATTGTGATTCAAAATATTCATTATCATAAGAACTATAATTATGTTTAAGAAAAGAAAGAAAAACTCTGTTTTTATCCTTTGGAATAATTTCATTTTCTAACAATAGCTCTACGTTAAATCTCATGTTACTACCTCCTTTCATATTTTATTTAAATTAATATTATCTATATTATTATATAGTAAAATTTCTAATTTTATAAATTAATTGCTTTTTTTCAAAATATTTTATTTATCTCCATCATTCAAAATTATATAATAATCTATATATATTATATATCTGTAAAAATCCATTTACGTGATTTATTATTCCAATATTTTTTTCTAATTATTACTCTTTTTCTCACATACTACATCTACTTTACTAGAAATTTATCTTTTTCCTTTATTTTATTATATAATTTAGTTTTTTAATAATCCTAAATACATTAATATGCTTTACTATATCTATTGTACCGTATCATGTGTGACAAAATTTTCATATTTGTGACAAAAAATAAAAAAGGATAAACGTTTTCACATTTATCCTTTAAATATCACCTATAATTATATGTAAGCTACACATTTTATTAATATATTTATTGATTCTATTTTTCATTTAAACAAGCTTTATTTTTATTCTACTTCCTGATTAAAACTGTTTTTAATACTAAATGTTTCATAGGTTGATTCATATTCATCACTAAGTTTATAGCAAAATACATCATCGAATGCTGTTTCTTTTAGATAACTTTCTCTATCCAATAAATTATAAAAGGCACTTTTAGCATCTTTACCAGAGGAGATACCGATAACTTGTAAATTTTCTATTTCATCAGTGTATAAATCTGAATTAGGTTGATAAGTGTATCCTTCATTTGTTAAAAATATATAATTATCCATTTTTCGTTTTCCTCTCTTTTATTGATTTATATGCAAACTAACTAATCATTTTTATATAATCTTTTCATATGTCCCAATAGAACAACACCTAATTCTACTACTATAAATTATATCTAATTTTAAAATATTTTATAATTACCCATTTATAATTTCTATACAATAATATGAAGAATCACAATAACTACTTAAATAAACTCTCCAAATACCCATCTTTTAACATCTTTAAATTAAAAACATATCTTATATGTCCAAATGATTCTAATAAGGGCAATCTCGCAGTATGCCAACCTTGTCCATCAGTAACCCAAACAAAATTTATATTACTTTTTGGTTCAGATACTAACTCATTTAATGTAATGAACTCACCTGCAGTTGCTTTTAATTTACTTCCCCCACCACCATAATAATTTGTTTCTATTAACCAAAGATTCTTACTCTTACTGCAGAAAACTGCTTCATCAAATCTTCTAGCAGTTTTATCTACCTGAATATCAATACCCCAATTATCTTTTATAAAACTTGCTGTAGCTTGAGATTGGTGCTCTATATCAAACTTCTTTGAAATTTTTATAATATTTCTCTTTAAAATTTTTTCCATTGTTGAACCACTTCTATTTTTTCTTGCATTGCTATCTAATCCAGCTTCTACACCATAAACATAGTCAACTAACGACCTATTAGCATCATATTGTAAAAAATTAAAAAGTCCAGACTCTTTAGAAAATTCTAAGTATGATTCTATATTGTTTGTATCTATATTTATAAAGTCAAGTTTATAAAAGTCCATATTTTCTTCTTTATCAATATTTAAAACATCTAATTGCTTATCTCTGCTAGCTATTAAACTAGGTAAAGCTTTAATTAAGTTTGGCTGCATATTAAATAATTCTAATGCTTCGTTGTAAATATTATCTTTTCCTATCAAATAATTTAAGGTGTTTAATTCTAATTCATACTTCTTAGTCTCTCGTGTAACTTTTTCCCAATTTACATAATAGTCTGGTGTCCTATTTGTAACAGATAAAGTTTTCATAAAATACTCTAAACGTTGGTTTGCATTTGAGTTTATCATTCTATTTGCTCTTACAACTCTTATATCTATACCAGGTATATCAGAATACAAATCACGTATAAGCTCAACATCTGAGTTAGAAAGCATAACATTTACACCTTTATTACTTAGTTCTACAAAAACATTTCTTAATCTTTTTTGTTCAAATTCATCAAATCCTTCATTTGTGTATGATGTAAAACTACTTGTTGATGAAACAGGAGCATATGGTGGATCAAAATATACAAAATCTCCTTCTTTAGCAGTTGATACAGCATCTTTAAAGTCTGTATTTAGTATCTCAATATCATTTTTATTTAAGTATTCACTAATACTACATAATAAATCTTCATCTACAATTTTAGGATCTTTATATCTACCATACGGTACATTAAATTGATTTTTTGAATTAACTCTATATAATCCATTAAAATTCACTCTTAACATATATAATAACCTAGCTGCTTTCTCGGGATCTGTCATTTTTTCTAGTCTTCCATCCCTATCTGTAGATCTAAGATCTAAATAATAATCTTTTGTGTTGTTTTCCTTATGAATTTTTAAAATACTAATTAACTCATCTAAATTATCTCGTATCATTCTATAAGCTAATATTAAATCAGTATTAAAATCATTAATAGTAACTTTAGAGGGTGCCAATTCAAATAATAAAGCCCCTCCTCCAACAAAAGGTTCAAAATATCTATTTATTGTTTCTGGTATTAACTCTATTAAATCCTCCAATAATTGTCTTTTACCACCTGTCCATTTTGTGAAAGGTTTTAATTTTGTTGTTGTTGGTAACATTTTAAACCACCTTTTATTTTATTAATATTATACCCATAATTTTATTATTATTTGATGCTATATTTTATACTTTTTCTATTTTCCCTACTGTCATCCTTACTAAATACCTAAATCAATATTTTAGCCCCTATTTAATTTTAGGGATAAATGCCTATGCACTTATCCCTAAGAGACTTCTCCTTACATTTCTATTCCCACTCAATAGTTGCAGGTGGTTTGCTACTTATATCATATACCACTCTATTTATCCCGTTTACTTCATTTATAATTCTATTTGATACTTTTTCTAATAATTCATAAGGTAATTTACTCCATGTAGCCGTCATAAAGTCTATTGTATCTGCAGAACGTAGTGTACATGTATATTCGTATGTTCTTTCGTGATTAGATACACCTACTGATTTCACAGGTAATAATACTACAAATGCTTGACTTACTTTTGTATATAGATTTGCAGCTCTCAATTCATCTATGAATATTTGATCTGCTTCTCTTAGTATATTAGCTTTTTCTTTTGTAATATCTCCCAATATTCTTATCCCTAGTCCAGGCCCTGGAAATGGATGTCTATCTATCATTTCACGTGGTATCCCTAATTCATATCCTACTTTTCTTACCTCATCTTTAAATAGTTCACGTAATGGTTCTAGTAATTTAAGATTAAGTGTTTCTGGTAATCCCCCTACATTATGATGACTTTTTATAGTTGATTTTGCCCCTTTTACAGATTGCGATTCCACAACATCGGCATATATTGTACCTTGTGCAAGGAATTCTACCCCGTCTAATTTTTTTGCTTCCTCTTGGAAAATATGTACAAACTCTTTTCCTATAATTTTACGTTTTGTCTCAGGATCAGATACATCTTTTAGTTCACCAAGAAATCTATCTTCTGCATCAATTAATTTAATATTCATATTATAATGTTTTCCGTAAGTCTCCATTACTTTTTTAGCTTCATCCTTACGTAATAGACCTGTATCTACAAATATACAAGTTAAATTTTCACCTATAGCTTGATTTATAAGTACTGCTGCAACAGATGAATCAACCCCCCCTGATAATCCAAGTACAACTTTTTTATCTCCCACTGTATCTTTAATATGTTTTATCGCCGCATCAATATAGCTTGACATATTCCAGTTTTTTTCACATTTTGCAATTTCAAATACAAAATTACTAAATATTTCTTTACCAAATTCTGTGTAATCGACTTCAGGATGAAATTGTACAGCATATATATTTTTATCCTCATTACTAATTGATGATATCATATTATCAGTTTTTCCAATATTTTTAAATCCTTGTGGTAATTCTAATATTTCATCAGAATAATTATACCATGTTGTAAAATTATTAGAGATATTTTTAAATAATCTAGATTCATTAACAACGGTAAAAGGTGATTTTTCATATTCTTTTTTCTCTACTTTATTTAGTTTTCCACCATATAATTCTACAATTAATTGCATTCCATAAGATATACCAAAGATAGGGATATTTAAATCAAATATCTCTTTTCCTATTTTAAGAGCTTCTACATCAGATACAGATATCGTCTCTCCTGATAATATAATCCCTTTAGGCTCTCTTTTTATTATCTCTGTAATTGGTGTATTAAAAGGTATTATCTCTGCATATACCCCCAATTCCCTCACTTTTCTAGCAACTAACTGATTAAACTGTGAACCAAAATCAAGTATTAGAATACTTTTCTTATGCATTTTTTAATTTGCCTCCTTAAAATTAAGTTTTATATTAATATTTATCAATCTATTAATTTATATACTCTTTCCCCTTTTTTTACCATGTTAAGTTTTTCTCTAGCGATCTTTTCTACATTAATATTATTAAGTTTTCTTTCCCATTCTTCTTTTTCATATTCTAATAATATTATATCATTTTTATATGATAACTCTATTTTTTTTTGTTCTTTTATTCTTTTATACGTATGAAAAATACCAATTCCAATATTACAAATTACAAAGATTATAAATACACTAATTATGAAAGAAATATAGTTTATTTTTAATTTTTTTATTGTTAGATTTTTCATTAGTTATTTTCTCCTTTTTTAGTCATTAACTCAGTAATCTCTTTAGATTTCTTTGGATTAATATTAATAAGATTCTCTAATATTCTTGCTATTTTAGCATCATCCATTCTTTCCAATATTTGAGAAACTACGATATTATCCACCTGTTCCAACATTCTTGCTGCTGATAAGGGATCCATTTTTGAATAAATCCCTGCAAATTTGTCAATATTGGCAAGTTTTCCCTCATAATTTTTTTTATATTTATCAATCTCTTGCTGTTGTATTTTTAATTTTTCTTCTAAATCAGTAAATTCCATCTTTTTTTCTTGAAGATTATCCTCTTTTGTTTTAATATCGAGTTCAATTTGTTTAAGTAATTCCTCTTTTAATTCTAATTCTCTTCTTTTTAATTCAAGACTTTCCTGATATTGATTTGATATCTCACGTAATCTATCTTCATCTGATAAATGTTGTTCATAACTATATAGTATATACCGACCTACATAGGGAATTTTTCTAATGGGTGAATTATTAGGTACAACCCTAGATACATTAATAAGTCCTACACTATCCAAAAATACAATTCCCCCTACAAGTGTTACAATAAACACAATAAAAAGAAGAAGTGTAATTAAAAAATAGCTTTTCTTTTTTATTTTTTTCTTCTCATTTTTATTTTCAGCCATACCCTAACTCCTATTATACATACTATTTGTTATTTCATCAATCAATTTTTGTTCTTCTATCTCTTGTTCTTTTAAATATTTCTCATAATGTTTTTCTTTTAATTTTTCAAAAATTTTTCTCTGTTCCCTTTTTTCAAAATAGTCTTTCTCTATGTCATTTCGTTCAACTATAAGTTGTTTCAAATTTTCATTTTCACTTAAGAGTTCCTTATTTTTTAATTCAATATACTGCTGATAATGATTTAGTCTTTGAATATCAAGTCTTCCACTTAATATTTTTATTAGATCATCTTTTATATTTATTATTTGATTTTTAATGAGATCAATTTGATGCTCTTTATCTTTTATTTCATTATTTTTTTTTACTAATTCATTACCAGCATCTTTTTCCAATTGTTCATAATGTTCCAATGCTTTTTTAAAGCGATATTTAAACATTATCTATTAAGCCTTTTTAACTCTCTAAGGAAATCTTTATTTAAGAAAGATTCATCTATTTCGCCATTATTTTCATCTAAATGCATTCCATATAGAAGTATTGCTTTTTCAAGTACTGATGTTTTTTTAAACTCTGCATTTCTCATATTTTCTATATACGAATCAATCTCTTTACTGTTTGTTTCTGTTTGTTGTAACATCGATATATGTTGATAAAGTTTATTTGTTTCATCTTCGTATTTAAAATATTCATTTTGAAATAATACTAATCTTTCACGAGGCGTTAGGTTATATTCTTTCTCGATTTCAGCTTTATTTTTTTCTAATTCTTTTATCTTATCTTCAATTGTATAGATTGTACTAATATCTGTTTCATCTCTAAGCATATCTCTATACATAGTGATTTTTTCATCGATTTGTCTTGTTTGTTGTTCAGCACTAAATTTAAAACTATCCTTTAATTCTTCTACTTTTGTAGAATATATTTCTATTCTTTGTTCAATTTTTTCTCTATAATATGTATTTGGATAAATTTCTAGATATTTTTTCCATAAATTTAATTTTTCACTAAATGATGCACTTTTTCTTTCCAATGATTCATATCTTTGATACTCCTCTATTTCTAGAGTTTTTAATATTTGACCACTTGTTTCTTCTCCACTGAATTCATCTAGTTTTTTAATTATAAATTGTTTTTCTTTTTCTGTAAGCGATTTATTTTCAATTAATTTTAATACTCCTCTTATGAAGTAGTTTACATCTTGTTCTGAAAGGAAATCTAGATATATAATTTTTATCTCTTCCATATCTTTTTCAAATGCAGTTTTATTTAAAATTTCATACCCTAATCTTAAAGAATCCTCTTTATTATATTGATTCATTTTTTTTATAAAGTCTCTTTGAAACTCCTCATGTTGTTTTATAAGATTATTTATTAAAAAATTTCTTGAACTTTCAGTTCTAATAAAATACATTACTTCTAAAAGGTTCGGATCATTAACCTCTTCATATTTTTCTTTGGTTATATCGTATATATCTTCGTATCTAACAATTGCAAGTCCACGATATACTACAAAAGAAGGATTTAAATTTAACTCCTTTTCTAACATTTTTTTTGAATTACTTAGACCATAATCTCTTATTGCAGCAAACTGCATGAAATAGCTTTCATCAAAAATTTTTCCATTATCAGAGCCTTCATTTTGAATAATTAAATCAACGCTCTCTTTCATCAGTTCGCCATTTTTATAATAATGATAAATAATTGGTTTATATTTTGAATACTCCTCTTCACCGATATAATCAGTCATAAATAGATACTTATCTTGATTTGTAATAAGTAATTCCTCTACCCACTCATATTTATTATCAATTGTATTCGTAACTGCAAAAAGCAAATCAACTTCAGATAATTTTTTAAATAGATAATAGTTATCAGATTTTATTGATATATCTAGTAATTTCATTAAGTTTTTCTCTTTATTTTTTAAATTAATTATATAATCTAAATCATCTTTTGTTAAAATAAGCACTTCATCTTTTTTTGCTAATTCATTATTTATTTTTTCAATATCTGTTTGAAGTTCTAACTGCTCATTTTTATTTTCTTCAATTTTTAATGTAATTGCATCTATTTTTTCGTTATAATTTTTTAAAATTTCCTCTTTTTCTTTTACTTTTTCCTCAACTTTGTATTTCTCTTCGTTCCATTTTTTTTCAAATAAAATATCGTATTTTTTTTCAATTAATATTTTTTTATTATCTGTTTCCTCATATGTTTTTCTATATTGTTCCAGTTTTTCTTTCTCTATTTCAATATCTTTTTTAGCAATATTTACATTTTCTAGTAATATATTTTTTAATTCATTTTGATTATTTTTTTCTGCTTCTTCGATTAATTTTGACATCTCTATCTGATATTTTTCTTTTGATTCAATCTTATCAGTAAATTCTTTTTCCCGTTCTTTAAGTATATTTTCTACTTCTAATACCTCGTCTAGTTCTCTCTCTTTTGCTTTTATTAGATTTACCAAAATATCTTCTTTTGTTAGAAGTTCACTTTTTTCAAGCTGATTTTTATGATTTTTTAACCGAATCAATTCCCCATCTAGTTTTTTTAGTTCTGCATTTAAAGTAATTATTTTTTTATTTTTCATATCAATATCATTTTTCATATTTTCAAAACTATCTTCGGTCATAATTATTATATCGCCTTCAGTGTAAATATTAATAAAAGAATCATAACTTTTTTCTCTTAAAGCATATTTTAATACATCTAATCTATCTTTCTTTGCATATTTAAAGTTTTTAATTTTAAATGAACTCTCTATAATTTCATATTTAATAGTTTCTTCTGTTGGTAATATCTCTTCTAGCACATTTTTTAAGTCAGAATATTTTTTTTCTTCCAAAACATATAACGCTTTAAGTCTATTTGCTTTTTCTGTATCTCTATTTTTTAATATAGAAACCATATCCTGTTCTTCGTTTTTATTAAGTATAACTCTATTTTTTGCTTTAGATATATTTGAAGAATCTTTTTTTGTAGCATTCTGATTTGATTCACATCCAATTATTATTAATAATGATGCAATTATAACAATTAACCTTTTCATAATTTATTTCCTCCTTAAATGAACATTTTTTCTAAATCCTCTTTTGCACTATCCAAACTACTATATTCATTAACTCCTTGACGTAAAAAATTATTTACTTCATCTATTTTACTAATTGCATAATCTCCTTTAGGATTATTTCCCTTTCTATATGCTCCTATATTAATTAAATCCTCTAAACTATTATATGTAGCTAATACTTCTTTAAATTTTCCCATATTTTTCAAATGAGTGCTATCACATATTTCGGTTATTACCCTTGAAGCACTAGTCATAATATCTATCGATGGAAAATGATTCTTAGCAGCTAATCCCCTTGATAGGACAATATGTCCATCCAGAATCCCTCTAACTGTATCAGCAATGGGATCGTTCATATCATCTCCATCTACAAGAACTGTATATAGTCCTGTTATTGTCCCTTTATCTGAATTACCAGTTCTTTCTAGTAATTTAGGTAAAATTGCAAACACAGAAGGTGTATATCCTCTAGTTGCTGGTGGTTCTCCAACTGCAAGTCCTACTTCTCTTTGTGCCATAGCAAATCTCGTTAGAGAGTCCATCATTAACACTACATTATTTCCCTTTTCACGAAAATATTCTGCAATTGATGTTGCTGTCATCGCTCCTTTTAGTCTAACTAATGCAGGCTGATCAGATGTTGCTACCACTACAACAGATCTTTTCATGCCTTCTGGTCCTATATCTCTTTCGAGGAATTCCCTTACCTCTCTTCCCCGTTCACCTATTAAACCAATTACATTTATATCAGCAGAACTATTTCTTGCTATCATTCCAAGTAGTGTACTTTTTCCTACTCCACTACCTGCAAATATTCCAACTCTTTGTCCCATGCCAAATGTTAATACACCATCAATTGCCCTTACACCTACAGATATAGCTTCTTTAATCCTTTTTCTTTGTAATGGATTTGGTGGTGTATTTTCCAAACTTGCATAATTATCTGTAATAATGTCGCCTTTATCATCTATTGGTCTACCTAGTCCATCAAGAACTCTCCCTAATAAATTATCACTTACAGCTACACTTAGACTCCTACCTGTAGATATAACTTCACATCCATAACCTATCCCTTTCATCTCACCAAGAGGCATAAGAAGTACCTTGTCGTCATTAAAACCAACAACTTCAGCATCTATTTTTACCCCTGTTTCTTGTATAATTATATAGCAATGTTCACCTAATTGTACTAATGGCCCTACAGATTCTATTATCAACCCTACAACTCTTATTACTTTCCCTATCATTTTTATTGTATCAACTTTATCTATTATTCTCTCATATTTATTAAAATCAATTTTCATCTATTCATCTCCTAAATGAATATTACCTTCATCTCCATTATTTTTAGGGATTATTTCCATAAATTTCTCGTAAATTACCTCTAGCTGACTATTTAAGCTTGCATCTATTGTCCCTAGACTGGTATCTAATTTGCAAGAGCCTTTTGGTATACTATTACTACTTGAAATTTCAATATGTTCTATACCGCTTATCTCTACAAGCAATCTATCTTTTATATTTTTTACTACCTCAACATCTTCATAATTTACTAAAATTGTTAATGTTTTTGTTGTTGTTATTTTTTTAATAGCCTCATTTAAATTATATATTACAATATCTTTATCTTTTTCAATCTCTTTTTTAATTATTTTTTCACTTAATTTTAGCGAGAGATTTATAAGATTTTCTTCATTTTTTAAAATTAAGTCCTTATAATAGTTTTCTAAACTTATATAAATTTCCTCTATTGACTCTAACATTTTTTTTGTTTTTTCGATTATTTCCTCTTCACCGTTTATTATTCCATTTTGATATCCCTCTTGATATCCTTTATTTTTTGCCATTTCTGTCTCTTTTTCTATTGATTTTATTGCATCTTCTTTTAAAATTTCTATTTCTTTATTACTATTTTCTTTTAAAATTTCTATCTCTTTATTTATATTATTTAGTTCTTCTTGTTTTTCATTAATTTCTTCTAATATTTTATTAAGTTCCTCTTGATTTTTAGAATTTATATTAGTATTTTTATTTATATCTTCATTAATAGAAGTATCAGTATCCTCTTGCTCCTTACTTTTCCCAACAATAACGGGTTTTAATGTTTGATAAGTCATTTCACCTTTTATGACGTTAAACAATCATCTCATCCTCGCTTCCTCTTGCTATAATAATTTCACCATTTTCCTCTAGCCGTCTAATTACACTTACTATTTTTTGCTGTGCTTCCTGTACATCCTTAACTCTAACAGGACCCATATAGTCCATATCTTCTTTTAAGTTTTCAGCAGCACGTTTAGACATATTTCTAAATATTTTTTCACCTACTTCTTCACTAGATCCTTTTAATGCAAGTCCAAGTTCCTTGTTATCTACAGATCTTAGTACAAGCTGTATTCCTCTATCATCAAGTAATATAATATCTTCGAACACAAACATCCGTTTTTTTACTTCATCAGCGAGTTCTGGCTCTTTATCTTCTAAATGCTCTATAATAGTTTTTTCTGTTCCTCTATCTACATTATTTAATATATCGACTAATGCATCTATTCCGCCTGCTGATGTATAATCTTGACCTACAACAGAAGAGAGTTTTCTCTCTAATACTCTTTCGACTTCCCTTATCATTTCAGGGGATGTTCTATCCATCATAGCAATACGTTTTGCAATTTCAGCTTGTTTTTCTGGTGGAAGTTCAGCTATTATTTGTGCAGCTTTTTCTGATGATAAATATGATATTATTAAAGCAATAGTCTGGGGATGTTCCCCTGATATAAAGTTAAGTATTTGTGATGGTTCTGTCCTTTGAATAAAATCAAACGGTTTCACCTGTAACGAAGAAGTTAATTTTGTAATTATTTCTAGTGCCTTATCTTCGCCTAATGCTTTTTGTAGTAAATCTTTTGCATAACCAAGTCCACCTTGTGAAATATATCTTTGTGCCAACATTAACTGACTAAATTCATCGTATACTCTGTTTTTAGTATTCGCATCTACCTTATGTAATCTTGCAATTTCTAATGTTAACTGCTCTATCTCCTCATCTTTTAAATGTTTAAATACTTCAGCAGCAATTTCTTGACCAAGCGCAACTAACAGTACTGCAGCTTTATGCTTACCTTTTAAAGTAATATCTAATTTTTCTGCCATCTCACACCACACCCCAATATTTATTAGTCATCTGCAAGCCAAGCTTTTATAAGTCCAGCCACCTCTTCTGGTTTCTTTTTAGCTATCTCTTTTATCTCTTCCTCTTTTTCAAGTCTCTCCTGATCCTCAACATTTAATTGTTTCCCTAATATAATTTCATCAAATTCAGGAATTAGTTCCTCTACAGCTCTTCTCTCTTTCTCACGCAATAGGAACTCTTCTTTACGTTTTAGTATATAGTATACAATTATACCTATTATAATTATAATTGCAAAAACTATTCCAGCTATAATTGAATAAGTTTTTTGTTTTTGTTCTAATTCTATTGCCTCGTGATATTGATTAATTGTTTTCATATCAAATGGTATAATCTCAACATTAATACTATCGCCACGCTTTTCATTAAATCCAACAGCAGTTTTAACCATATTGATAAATTTCTGTTTTTCAATATTTATTTTTTCATCAGTTAATTCGCTATCTTTAAAATAATCTGCTTTTTTATTAATATTTACAGATATTGTCATTCTTTTTATAGAACCAAGAGATTTTTCAAAACTACTTTGAGTCTTATTAAGTTCATAGTTTACAATACTATTTGATTTATTGTATTTATTATTAGCATTTATATTTTCCTCTTGACCCACATATCCTGGAATATTTGTATCAGTACCTGGAGCACCCATAGCTATATCTGTACCTCTATTCTCGTATTGCTCATTAGATTGCTGTACACTTCTTTTTAGACCTTCTAACATCTCCTCGCCACCTATAGTTGGTGTAGAGAACATCTCACTAGCTATCTGTTCTTTATTGAAATCAAGCTCTACAGATACAGTAATTCTAAAATTTCCACCGCCAAGTACATTTAATACAGAACTGGCATTTTGTCTTAGTTTTTTCTCCATATCATGTTGCATCTCAATTTTTTTGTTACCCATTTTAGATATATCACTACCAAATTCTACTAAATCAGATAATATATTACCACTAGTATCCATAACATCTATGTTTTCTGGAACAAGTCCATCTACTCCACTTGCTACTAGAAGTATAATAGCTTTTATATTTTCTGGATTTAGTCTCTCAAAAGGCTCTAATTCTATTAATACGGAAGCCTTTGCATCAGTTTTTTCCTCAGCAAAAATAGAATCATTTGATGGTGTTATATTTACAGATGCTCTTTTTATTTGCTTAAGAGACTTAATAGTTCTCTCTAATTCCCCTTTTTGTCCACGTAAAAACATCATCTTTTTATCAAATTCTGTTGCAGAAATTTTAGCCGTATCAAATATTTCAAATCCTACTGTATTGCCATCTGGCATAAATCCATCTTTTGCAAGATCTAATCTAAGATTATATTTTTCTTTGGAATCTACTTCAATTACAGAACCATTTCCTGTAATCTTATATTTAATAGATTTTTTATCAAGAAGTTCCTTAATTGTTGCTGCATCTTTTGGTTCTAAATCTGTAAATAGAGGTTGATATTTTACTTTATTTGCCATTGTTGAATATATAATCAAAAAAACAAAAAATGAAATAACAGCACCTGAAATTATGAATTTCTGTGCTTTACTTAGTTTATTCCATATTTTTAAAAACGCCTCTTTTAGTCGTTCTAAAGTTTCATTCATTTACTATCCCCCAAAAATAAAAGCATAATTAAAAATAAGTTATAATTGCATTCTAGAAAATTCCTGATAAGCTTCTACTAATCTATTTCTTACCTCTGTAATAAATGAAATTGCAATTTCTGCTTTCTGTGCTGTTATCATAACTTCATGTAAATTATCAGTTTTACCAGCTAAAAAATCTCCTGTCATTTTATCAGAATCTATTTTTAATTGATTTGCTTCATTAAACATCTCTTTTAACATAACATTAAATTTTGAATTCTCATTGTTATCCAGTTTAGAATCGCTACCAATTTTATTTTCAAACATATTATCTTTTATTTTAATTGGCATATTATTAAATAAGTTTATATTCATTTGCAAACACCTCTTTTATAAATTATTTACCTATATTAAGTGCAGCATTTGCCATCCCTTTAGCAGTTGTAATTACAGTTGCATTCGCTTCATATGCTCTAGATGCTGTTATCATATCTGTCATCTCTTTTACAATATTTACATTTGGCATAGCAACATAGCCTTCCTCATTTGCATTTGGATGATTTGGATCATATTTATATTTAAATGGTGATTTATCCTCAGCAATTTTTATAACTCTTACTCCATTCCCAACTTTATTTTCCTCTTTTTCTATACTATCAAATGGAATTTTAAACTCTGTATTTTTTCTTTCTTGAAATATTGCTGTTTTTCTTCTGTATGGTCCACCATTTTCAGTAACAGTAGTTTCCACATTTGCAATATTTTCAGATATTACATCCATTCTCATCCGTTCAGCCGTCATACCAGATGCACTTACATTTATCATACTAAATATACTCACCTAAATCACACTCCTTACTATAAATGACAAACTATTTTGATTTTATAACATTTCTTATAATATTAAAATCTTGTGTTAATCTATTTGTAGCAAACTGATATCTTATATTATTTTTTGAAAATTCAGATTCTTCCACCTCAATATCTACACTATTTCTGTCATTTCTCATTATAAGGTTCTTCTCTTTTATAATTTTTGCCTGAATAGTATCTATAGATGGATGTTCATTGATTTTAATATGTCTATTGTTTGTTGTACGCCCCTCTATTTTAGGATTGTTTTCTTTATCAATTGCTTCTCTTAAGATATTTTCAAAATCAGTGTCTTCCCTTTTATAATTCGGCGTATTCACATTGGAAATATTATTCGCAAGAGCTTTTGCTCTTAATGAATATGCATCCATACTTTTTTCCATTATTGTAAATTCACTATTAAATAACTTCATATTAATGCACCTCTTCCTATGATTTTTTTCCTAAAAATATAACTAATATAGCACCAAATGTAAAGGCTATTATATTTAGTATCGGTAAAATCCCAATAAAAGTAAAGCCAACAAAAACTTTGAAAACAGATGCTATTACAAGTCCTATAATAAAACTCATCGTTACATCTTTATGTTTTTTAAGAAACCAATTTATTATTTTAGAAAATATTAAAATTCCTAAACCTACACCAAATGATACTATTACTAATGGTAATATATTCATTGTATTTATGAAGTTAAGTATATTGTAGTACTCACCAAGTAAAATTAATAAGAATGAACCAGATACTCCTGGAACAACCATAGTTCCTGCAGCTATGAAACTTACTATAAAAAGCTTTATTCCGTACAGTAATGTAATCTCATTAGTTAAAGTACTATTAACTTTATACATATTCTCAATTAACAAAAATAACAATACAAAATTAAATCCACAAAAAAAACAGACTATATTTCTAAAATTAATTTTTTTACCTTCATAGTTAGAAATTAAAAATGGTATCGAAGCTAAAATTAAACCTATGAAAAAAAATGATGTGGGTTCTGGATAGTTTTCATTTAAAAAACTAATAACTTTTGCAAATAGTAGAATTCCAACTAATACCCCTACTAAAATATTAAGTATAAATAAAAATCTCTCTTTCATCTTAGTTTTATCGGAAAAAAAACTCCCTATTGATTCCAATAATCTCTCATATATACCTAATAAAAGTACTATTGTACCACCTGATACACCTGGAATTACATTGGCTATACCAATAAATAACCCCTTAAATAAATTTATTATTATGTTTTTTATATTAATCACACCTTCTGCCTAATCTATCTCTTTAATTTTAATATAATTTAATGCCATTATATAGCTATAATATCCAAAACCTGTAATTTGTCCTTCACATACAGGTGCAATTACCGATTTTTCTCTAAATTCTTCTCTTTTATGTACATTTGATATATGAACTTCTATTGTTGGTATCTTTACTGATGCAATTGCATCTCTAATTGCTATACTGTAGTGGGTAAAAGCACCTGGATTCATTACAATATAGTCAATACCTTCTTTATACGCAGCATGTATTTCCTCTACAATATCACCTTCATAATTTGACTGGAATATTCTTAAATCAAAATTATATTCATCAGCATAATTTTTTATTAGGTTATTTATTTCATCATAAGTAAATCCACCATAAATTTCTTTTTCTCTTATTCCTAAAAGATTTAAATTTACTCCATGAATTACTATAATCTTTTTTTTATACATAATTATGCCCCCTTTTTACTATAATAAACTATGCTCATTTATTTCTAATTTAAATTTACAATTTAATGTATTTGCCGCTTTTTTACATATGATCATTCTAGATAAAAAAATCTCAAAATATTCCATAATTTGCGAAATTTCAGTATCTATTTTTAATGCTAGCGTAATTATTTTCTTATCTTTATTAATGTTTAGACTAGATGAAGTTGCAGCATAATTTACTCTATCGTGAATATCGAATAGCAATTGCTCTGTACTCCTAACTCTTGATCTATGTACATCACTTTTATCAGCAATAATAGTTGCAGCAGACACAACATCTATTGGTTGACCTCCATATGTTTCATCGTGATTACCTATTGCACTCATTACTACTATTATTTCATCACAATTCATCCCCATCTCTTTTAGTATATCTCTTGCAAGTAAAGCTCCAGTTTGTGGATGACTTAATCTATTTATTCCATTACCTATATCATGTAAATAGCTTGCAATGGCTGCTAATTCACATGTTCTATCATCATAAGAAAGTTCTCTTAAAATTTTATAAGCATTTCTAGAAACAATATCTGTATGACGCAAACCATGTTCTGTATAACCAATTGCTTCCATGCATCTATCAGCATTTTTTATTAGTAATCTAACATTTGGATTGTTTTTCACAGCTTCGATTGATACTTTTTTTTCCATAATATCAACTTCCTTTTTATAAAGTATTGTTTTTACTAAGTTTTTCTATCTCCTCTTTAAAACTCTCTAAATCATTAAACTCTTTATATACCGAAGCGAATCTAACATAAGCAACCTTATCAAGCTTTTTAAGCTTATCCATAATTACTTGTCCTATTTCATCTGTTTTTACTTCAGAATTTATTCTGCTTGCAAATTCTAATTCTATATCTAAAACTATACTGTCTATTGTTTCTATACTAATATTTCTTTTTTCTGTGGCAGTTATTAAACCTTTTTTTAGTTTTTCTCTATTAAATTCTTCTCTTCTACTATCTTTTTTAATAACAATAACGGGAGAGTGTTCGATAGTTTCATAGGTTGTAAATCTATTTTTACAAGCTACACATTCCCGTCTTCGTCTTATACTTTTACCGTTAGCACCATTTCTGCTCTCTAGTACTTTTGAGTTTTCATCACTACAAAATGGACATCTCATATTACGCTATTAAACGACATAAAAGTCTATGCAATTTAATAGATTTACACCACCTTTCACTATTTAATAATTTTATTATTGCTACGATTATAGTATATCTTTAAATATAATCAACTATTGTAAAGCTTCCTCTTTATTTATAAGCTCTATAATCTCTTCCGGTGATTTTGCTTTTAGTAATGATGTTCTAAATGCCTCATTTCTTATTAATCTAGATATTCTAGCTAATATTTTTAAATAGATTTGACTATCTTTTATTGGTGATGCGAAAATAAAGAAAATTTTTGCTTTTTCTGAGTCTAGTGAATCAAAATCAATTCCATCTTTATTAATTCCAAAACCTATTGTTAGATTTTCAGAATATTCTGTTTTAGCATGTGGTATAGCTACTGATTTACCTATACCAGTACTTCCCATTTTTTCTCTAGTAATTAGTGCTTCATAACATTTTTCACTGTCTACTATGTTAGGTGACTTCGCTATAACAGATAAAAGCTCCTTTAACACTTGTGCCTTATTTTTTGATTGCAGATCTAGGTTAATAAGATCTACCGACATATAATCTGTTATTTTTACAACTTCCATTTACATATCCTCCCTTATTAAATTTTTAATTTTTTTTATATTTAAATTTAAATGATAAACAATATATAACTCTAAAATGCTTATAATATCTAAAATTTCCATTATACTTAATTTTAGCTTATAAATGGCATTTATGTCAACTTTATTTAGTAAATTAATATAATTTTTTTCTATATTCGATATCCTTTTATAATTTGCACTTATCTTGCTTCCAATAACACTATTTTCTATATCAAAAATATTTCCCTCATTAATACAAAATTCATATCCCTCTTCTTTTATTACCATAAATAAAAAATATGATATTGATATTAGGATTTTTTCTTTATTTTCTTCTTTTTCAATATAGTTAAATGTTTTTATTGCTCTGTTATATAAAACAATATTTTTATCGTTTTCTTCAGTATATTTATCTAGGAATATTGCAATATAAAAAAATATATTTATTTTCCAAAAGTTATCCTTTATATTAAAAGTTCTTTTTAGAGAGATATCATTACATATATCTAAATCTCTATTGTCTTTTTTCAGTAGTGTTACATAACTAACATTTAACAAATCACTTGCAAATTTCTCTCTTTTTTTTGATTTTTTTATCCCTTTTAAAAGAATTGATAATTTTCCATAATCTTTAGTAAATATTTTTACAATTCTATCTCCTTCACCAAAGTCAACTTTATTTAATAAAATGCCCTCTGTTTTTATAATTTTCATTAATAATCAGTACTTCCTATTATATTTTCTATTATTTTAACTCCATTACTGGTACCTATTCTCTTTACGCCCATATTAATATACTCTTTAGCGATTTTTCCATCACTTATACCACCAGATGCTTTTACAGATAGTTTTTTTACATTATCTAACATAAGTTTCACATCTTCGTAATTGGCTCCGTATTTACCAAATCCAGTTGAAGTTTTAATGAAATCTGCATCTGTAGTATCCACTATTTCACATGCTTTTACAATTTCATCTTTTGTTAGTGCACAAGTCTCTATAATAACCTTTAATATTTTATCCCCACACTCTTTTTTTATACAATTTATCTCCTCTTTTATAAAATTATAATTTTTTTCTTTAAATTCTGTAATATTCATAACCATATCTATCTCATCTACACCATCTAATATTGCTTGATTCGTTTCAAATATTTTTGTAGATATAATATTTGCACCTAGAGGAAATCCAATTACCGTACATACTTTTACATTACTATTTTCTAATAATCGTTTTGCCATTTTTACAAAGTATGGATTTATACAAACAGAATAAAAATCATATTTTATTGCTTCATTACAAAGTTTTTTTATATCGCTATAACTTGCATCGCTTTTTAAAAATGTATGATCTATATATTTTTCTATATTCATATTAATCACCCTTATATATTGTAATCTTTTTCATCTATTTCAACATTAATAAAAGCTTCCTCTATTACCAGTTCTGATATTATATTATTGCCGTCATATATTTGTATAAGGAAAGGAAAAATTATTCCACTTTCTGTAATTTCATAGTTACTAAAAACTATTTTTTCGTTTTCACTATATATTATCTCATCAATATCTAGTGTTTCAGGGTTAATTTTTATAATTTTGTCATTAATTTTACATATATTTCCTTCACACTCTTCAATATTAATATTTTTCATATCTTTTATTAGCTTTATTATATAAAATTCCTCATCATTATATTTTTCGGTATTTTTTTGATTAAACATAGGGATATAAGTAGTTTTTTCATTATCCTTATAGATATGTTTCTCCCCTTTATTTATTTTAGGTGACATAATTTCTTGAATAATAATATTTGGAAGTATTGACTTTAAGCTGTATATTTTCTCTTTTTCAGTATTATTTATTACTCTTTTTTCTTTAATTGTTAAATTAAATGTATCAATTTTATTAAAATCATTTGCAATTGTAGTTATACACATAATAAAAAACAGTATTAAAATATTTTTTTTCATTATAATCACCTTCTTTAATATATTTATAATTCATTGTTTAAAGCGCTATTCTCTATCAGATCTACTTTTAATAGTATAACTTCGTTAATATCAATAAAACTATAAGGTAAACTTATCTCTATTTTTTTATAAAGGTTATCTGATGATTTTTCTACCTTTGATATTTTACCGATTAATATATTTTTAGGGAAAATGTTGCTTATTCCAGAAGTATATATCTCATCTCCTTTTTCCATATCGGCATCTACGATTACATAATTTAAATCTAATTTATTACGATTTTTCCCGCTTAATATACCTAAGTTTTTCTTATCTTTAGAAACTGCACTGACTTTAAATTCATTTTTAGTAATTAAGTCAATTTTAGATTTTTTAGAGTCTACATATACAACACGACCAAGAAGAGCCCCATCTTTAATAGCAACCATATCAAGAGTTACTCCATCGTCGCTTCCTTTATCAATATACATCATCTCGTAAATACTCATTGCATCACGATATTGTACATTAGCAATTAAAAATCTATATTCATAATCTTTTACAATATTAAGAATCTCTTTTAATCTTCTATTTTCTTTCTCTAATTCTTTATATTCAAGTAATTTTAGTTCTAATTCGTAGTTATTTACCTGTAATCTTCGTGTCTCTTTAATAAGATCATTAATGTTTTTTAAACTTGTTATATTACTTTTCGCATCATAAGTTGTTTTGTATACAAATTCTTTTATAGGATAAAAAACTCTACCAATAGAATTACCTATAGAGATTATATTGTTTCTAAAAATAAAAATACCTATAAAAACAATAAATAAAATTAAAGCTTTATACAAAATATTGCCTTTTTTATCTCTTTTTATTTTCATAATAAAATTAGCACTCCTTTATAATTTGAATTAAAAGTTTTGTAAGTTTTATTACATTTTTGATAGATATTTTTTCCTCTATAGTATGCATTTTTTCCATACCAATTGATAAATTAATTGCATTAATGTTTTTTTCATTATACACATTTACATCACTTCCTCCACCAATTGATACAGATCTATATTTTAAATCAGTTTTTTCACACGCTTTTTTCACTAGATTTAATATTTCAGAGTTCTCATCTATTAAAAATCCGTTATATTCTCTTTTTTTTGAATATGTGAATTTCGCTCCAAATTCATTAGCAGTTTTTTCACACTCTTTAAATAAATCCTCACATATTTTTTCAACTTCAAATTCATTGTAACTTCTGGCTTCACCCTCGATTTTTACCTCTTCCATTACAATATTAGTTGCACGTCCACCATTAATTATCCCCAGGTTAATAGTTGTATCGCTATTAATTCTACCAAACTTAATTTTATTTATTGCATTTGCTGCTACCATTAGAGCATTTATCCCTTTTTCTGGCTCCATACCTGCATGTGCTGCCTTCCCCTTAAATATAAGTTCGAAACTATTTTGATAAGGTGCCTGCTTTATTACAGTACCTGGTTCTCCGTCTGCATCTAAGATAAATCCGTAATCAATATTATACTTTATAAGATCAATATTTCTTGCACCTAAAAGACCAATCTCCTCTGCTACAGAAAATATTATATAAATATCTGGATGAGAAATATTATTTTCTTTTATAATACGAAGCATCTCTAATATTGCAGCTAATCCCGCTTTATCATCCCCACCTAATATTGTTGTTCCATCTGTTTTAATATAACCATCCTCTATTATCGGTTTTATATTTTTGGCAGGTTCCACTGTATCTAAGTGAGCACTAAACATTAATTTTGGTTTAGAGCTATCCCCTTTTAAATAACCAATTACATTCCCAGTATTACCGTTTATTTTTTTATTTACATCATCTTCAATTACATCTAATCCTAAATCTTTAAGTTTTGTGATAGTATAATCTGCCATATCTCGTTCATTTAGAGAAGGTGAATATATTTTTACCATTTCTATAAATTCATCTATTACTCTTTTTTCATTTATCATTATTTTATTTAATTACCATAAAAACACATGATTTTACGATAATTAATTCACCTTCCTTTCTATTTTAACTTTTTTATATTTCTTCATTTGCAAATAAAAGGTCCATTAACTCTCTACCTTTTAAATTTGTGTATTTCCCATTTTTACAAGTTTCCTCATTATATTCTTTTATATTTTCATCTACTTTTACATTTTTCCCCCATACCATAAATGGTACTTTATCACGTGTATGTTGTCTAAGTCTAATAGGTACCGGATGATCTGGTAATATCATTATCCGTATCTCTTCCCCTATCTCCTTATAATATACTTCTAAGAACTTACCTACTAATCTTTTATCCACACTCTCAATTGCATCTATTTTTTTTTCTAAATCTCCCATATGTCCACACTCATCTACAGCTTCCACATGTAAATATACAAAATCATTCTTTTTAAGTAATTCAACTGCAGCAATAGCTTTGTTCTCATAATTTGTATCAATAAATCCAGTTGCCCCTTCTGGTTTATCTATATCCATCTCACCTAATCTACCTAGTCCCAATATAACATCTACTGCAGATACAATAGCTCCTTTTTTATTGTACATTTCATAAAAAGTTTGCATATCAGGCTTTCCACCACCAGACCATGGCCAAACTATATTTGCAGGATTTTTACCCTCTTTTACCCTTTTTATGTTAATTGGGTGATTTTCAAGTAGTTCTTTTGATTTATATACTAATTTTATTAGTTTTTCTTCTGTTAACTTAGCTTTTTCATCTAATGCCTTAGGTAAAATTGTTTCCCATTCAATTCCATGAGAAGAATCTGGTTTTTCATAAGCTATATTTGGACTATATTTTTCCCCTTTAAAATACAGTAAATGTCTATAGCTTACACCTTGCCCCATAAACATCTCCTCTGTATCAAGATTTTCTTTTAAATAATCAATTAATACTCTCGCTTCCTCTTCACTTATATGCCCTGCAGAGTAGTCTTCTATTAATCCATCTTTTACTGTAATTAAGTTCATTCTAAAAGCAACCATATCAGGTGTCATTAATATACCTGCCCCATAGCTTTCTACTGCTCCACGGCCAGTATAACTTCTTTTTAAATCCCAACCTAGTACAGACATATTTGCCACATCAGAAGAAGTTGGGAATTCATCTGGTAAAGTTAAAAATGTCCCAAAAGTAGCTTCTTTTGCAAGTTTATCTATATTTGGTGTTTTTGCTACTTCAAATGGTGTTTTATAGTTAAGTTTTTCTATTTTTTCATCTGCCATTCCATCTATTAAAATAATTGCATATTTCATATTATATCGCCACGTAAAATTAATGAAATAAAGTATTATTTCACGCAACTTCCTCCTTTTTTAATTATATTTTACCATGCAACACGGTAAAGTTCTTCGTATGTAGTTTCTCCTCTTTTTACCTTTTCAAGTCCATCCTCTTTTAGATCTCGCCAATTTAATTTTTTCAAATTTTGCTTAATTTCAAAGTTAGTTTTACCAGATAATATATCTTTTTTTGTAACGTCATCTATCATATAAAGTTCATGTATACTTGATCTACCTTTATAACCTGTTCCAAAACAATAATCGCAACCTTTCCCATAAAAAGTTACCTCCCCATTGTCTAATGTTTTCTCTGCTTTACAATATGGACATATTTTACGAACAAGTCTTTGTGCTAATACTCCAATTAGAGATGATGTAATTAAATATGGTTCTATCCCCATATCTATTAATCTTGTTACAGAGCTAATAGAGTCATTTGTATGTAGAGTTGCAAACACTAAATGCCCTGTTAATGATGATCTTATTGCTATTTCAGCAGTTTCTCTATCTCTAATTTCCCCAACCATTATTATATCCGGATCTTGTCTTAATATAGCACGTAATCCAGCAGCAAAATCTAATCCGATATCTGCTTTTACTTGTATTTGCGATACTCCGTCTAATTGATACTCTACAGGGTCCTCTATTGTAATTATTTTTTTGGTATTATCATTAATCTCTTTTATAGCAGAAAATAATGTCGTCGTTTTACCACTACCAGTTGGACCAGTTACTAAAACAATCCCATTTGGTCTATGTACTAATTTACGGAAATTTTCCATTGTATCTTTTTCCATACCTAATTTTTCTAGATCCATTTCCCCTTTTTGGTTTGCAAGTATTCTTATAACTATCCCTTCGCCATTTATCGTAGGTAAAATCGAGATTCTAAGTTCTTGTTCTTTATCTCCAACTCTAATTTTTATACGCCCATCTTGTGGTAGTCTTTTCTCAGCAATATCTAGATCTGCCATTATTTTTATCCTAGATACAACAGCTAAAAATACATTTTTTATACTAGATGGAATTGGTACATTATGTAAAACTCCATCTATACGATATCTAAGAAGTACATCATTTTTAATCGGTTCTAAATGAATATCTGTAGAACCTCTTTTGTATGCATCAAGTATAACTTTATTTACAAATTGTATTATCTCAGCACTATCACTATTGTCTTCAATATCAAAATCTTGTGTAAATTTAACTTCCTGTTCTTTTCCAACGAACATACCAGATCCTACACCGAAATATCTTGTTGTTAACATAAAAAAATCATTTTCAGACATTTTAATTGGTATAATTCTTTTTTTTAATCTTGTTTTTAATTGAACAATTGTATTCATATCATTTGTATCAACCATTGCAAGATGTACTTCACGTGGTGTTTGTTGGTATGGGAAAATTTTTCTTTCATGGATAAGCTCTTCTTCTACTAATTTAATTGCCTCTAAATCTACATTTATACTTTTTAAATCAAACTCATTTTCCATATTTTTGCTATATTAATTAAGCATTAATAATAGCTCCCTCCCCTTTTTTTCCTATATATTTATTTCTTTAATAAATATATACCATTTTTTTTAGATTTTCCCTTTATTTATATTAAATTGATTTTTAACTATTAAATATTTTTAACATTATTTTTGAGTTGTCTACAAGAAATTTTTTCTGTATTCTTTTAAGAAATTGGTACCATTTATAGTTCATCTCTTCCATACCTTTAAGGGTTTCAATAAATATTTTTTTAAAAAATTCTAATTCCTCATAACTAAAATAGATCTCCATAGTATTTTTATTTTTTGATTCAGTAATCACATAATCAAAAAATTCCAGAACATTTGGCAACATTCCACCATTTTTTACCATCATTTTTTTATAATCTGTACAAAATTTATTGAAAAACATTTTACTATTTCTATCAAATATTATTTTAAATTTTCTTTTTCCTTTACCTATTTTTTGAAATAAACTTTGCATACTAAGCATACTTTG
>JAAYPW010000008.1 GCA_012519615.1 Fusobacteriota bacterium | reverse complement strand
TCTGGTATTTTAGAATAATATTTTTCATATTTTTTCATGCTCTTTTCCGTCATTTTTCCATATTTTTCTATAGCTAATCTATTTAATTCGTTCTCCTCTTGTTCGATTTTTTCTAATTTCTTTTTTGCTTCTTCCTCTTTTTCTAGTTTAATTTTAATCTTCTTTTCCTCTTTTTCTCTATCCATTTTAGCATAGTCATTATTTATAGATTTTTTTAAAAAATGTGGATAATTAACTTTAGAATTTTTGTTAGCATATAAAATATTGCTTTTCACATAATTTACACTATATTTTTTTATTGATTCTTCAATTAAATCTTTTAATAACTCTATTTGCTCTTTTTTATTAATTTGTCTATATAAAAGCTCCGTTTCACAAGAGTAATTTTTTTTAATTTCTATTTCTCTTTCTTCTAAAAGTTTTTGTTCAACAATTTCAACATTTACAATTTCTAAATTTTCATGTCCTGTTTCTTCTATTCCAAATTTACTATTTAAAATATCAAGAATATTTTTTTTTGTATCAAAATAAAAATCAATTGTACTTTCTTCTAATTTTGTTCCAATATTTATTTTATAATCTTTTAATTTTCCCAATCTTTTTAATTCTACACATGCATTTTCTATACTTTTTATAGTTTTTGATAAATTTGTTTTTTTCCAACTAAGAGGAATTCTACTTGCTAAAAATTTAATTGTCCTTCTAATCGAAACATCTTTTTGCCAATAACGCCATTTTGTCAACATAACATAAATTTTTCTTGCAGTGGAATTTTTTATTTCTGTTAAATCTTCTATTCGAAAATATTTATGTAATTTATTTTCCATATTTGCAACAATATCTTCATTTAAAGTCGCTATAAAAATTTCTTTTAAATTTTTATGTTTATCAAAATATTTTTGATATATTTTGGCTAATTTATCGTCTAATGTTAAAATTCTAAGACTAGATAATAAATTTATAGTTTTAGTTTCACGTATACTTCCAGACTGATTTTTAGAAAAAAAACAACTATTAAAAATAATGCTACATCCCTTCATTCTCTGTAAACTATCTTTAGCTCTTCTTAAATTTTCATTTGCATAATTTACACCTGATATTTTTAATAAATAGGGATAATTACTAATAATTTCTCTACTTCCTGTCTCCTCATAAATTCTCATAAGTCCATAAAATATAAGTTCATCAAATTCCTGTAATATTTTTTTCGATAAATTAGATTGAATGTTTGAAGGAATTATTTCTAAATATTCGTCATTTTTTTCAGAAAATATATATTTACGAGATGTATTTTCCTTTATTTTTTTATCTTTTGAAAATATAGGAAACTCTATTAAATTAAGTTCATATTTAATACTTCCAACAGGAAGGACAGCAAAGTCTTTTTCATCTAAATTATAAAGTTCCTCTTCTTGAGTTATCTCTGGTAAAATTGTATCTGATATTTTATTATTTTTTACTTTTTTTTTGTCATCTAATAATTGATTAAATTTTACCAATTTTCACACCCCTTTTTTTTTCAAATCCTTATTTCTCAAGAATATTTTTATGAAAGAACAGAATATTTTTTTTTACTTTTTTTTGATTTTTTTACCTTTTTCTCTACATTTTTTTTAACTTTTTTTATATAATCAAATTATTCACTAATTATAATACTTTTCATTACATAAGTCAATTATTTTTTACTATTTTTTATGAAGGAATAGAATATTCTTATGAAGTAACAGAATATTTTTATGAAGGAACAAGATATTTTTTATGAAAGAACAAGATATTTTTTATGAAGGAACAAGATATTTTT
>JAAYPW010000007.1 GCA_012519615.1 Fusobacteriota bacterium | reverse complement strand
TTACCTCTTTTAATTCTACTTTATCTACACTTGATACCATTATTTTATCTTCTTTCGATGATTTCTCCATTGATTCTGATAAAGTTTCCACTGGTTTTACCTCTTTTAATTCTACTTTATCTACACTGGCTACCATTATTTTATCTTCTTTCGATGATTTCTCCATTGATTCTGGTATAGTTTCATTTAATACTACCACATTATTTTCTGTATTATTGAAAAAATCTTTTGGGTTTATGCTTACTCTCTCGTTTTGGTTAATCATATTTATTTGTTTCTCTAAAAATAATTTAAGTGGTAAAAATAATATTACTAAAATTGCAGCTACACCGGCAACTTTAAAAAACATTCTACTACTTATAAATTGAAAATTAATTATATTTTTTTCTATAATTTCCTCATCTGAATCAAATACACCTTTAAAAATAAATTTATTGTCTTTAGAACAATCTGTTATCATCATATGAATATTAAGTAGTTTAATGTATTCATCACTGTTTTTTATAACTTCCTCTTTATCCAAATCAATCTCACAAAATCCAAGTTCTCTATCAACAATATAGTTTTCAATATCATCATAGCTAAATTTTTCCAAAATAGGTCACCTCCTTTTATTTTAATCTATGCTATCTTTTAAATATTGTCCTAAACTTTTTCTACACTCTCTTATTCTTTGTCTCATAGCATCTTCTCTAATATTTAGACCTGTTTCTATTATAATATCTGACACTTTATAACGTTCTGCTACGAGATAAATTATTTTCTGACATAGCGGCTTTATCTTTTTTATTGCTTCTTTTACCATTATCATTTTGTCTATATACGAAAAATTATTAAACTCATTCATTTTTAAAGATTCACCGTAATTAAGTGTTAAATCCTCTCTCATCTTTTTTTCTTTAATTCTTTCTTTCATTAAATCTGCAAGTTTATTATTAATAACTGTATTTACAAAAGCATTTAGATCATGCGGCGGTCGTTTAGGGTCGAAATATTTTCTTATTGCATAAAATACTTCTACACCAAATCCTTCAACATCAATTTTTTTAAAATAAACACCAGATCTTTTTCTTGCATTGGCAATTGCTATTATTTCTGCCATCTCATAAGCTTTTACATATGCAAGTTCTAATGTTTCATTATCAACCTCCCCCTCTTTTGATTTTATTAATTTTGATAATTCATAAAAACTAACTTTTTCTAATTTATCATACATTTTGTTTAGTTCCTCCTATTATCTCATATTTTAATATATAAAATTATACTATAAATAGAGATTTTTTACAAGAATTTTCCCTTTACAAAATATATTATAATTAAACAATCTATTTTTTTATTATTATGTGATAAATTTATTAATTATTTTTAATATAAATATTAATATAATTTTTTTAAAAACCGTAATAATTAAAGAGATATATTTTTAATACTTTATTTTAATCATTCTCCGATTAATAAACGTAGTTGAAATATAAAAGAGGTGTTTTTGTAATTATATTATATATTTTCCTAGTATTTTTATCTAATTTTTGTTTCTTGTGTTGTTATGATTTTAAAGTAAGTCTATTTCATACTATTTTCCTTTAAAAAATTCTCTTTAATTTTTCTAAACTTCTCTCTACTAATTTAGAAAGAAGTTTTAGGTAGTGTGTAATTTTATACAGCCTCGTTTAACAAAATGTATAATTTTATTTTAGTATTTATTCTCTAATAAAAAAGTAGATAACAATTAAGTTATCTACTTTATATAAAATTAATCAAGTATATTTAATTCTACACCTTTTTTAGGGTCTATTCCCATTTTTTTATACTCTTCATCAAGAATTTTTAGATTATTTTCATAAACTTTCCATTGATTTCTATTTAATGTTTTTTCCATTTTTTTATCTC
>JAAYPW010000065.1 GCA_012519615.1 Fusobacteriota bacterium | reverse complement strand
TTTTTTTATTTTTTTATTTTTTTAAATAAATCTCCTAATCCTGTAATCTTTTTTGCACTTGCTGCTGCTTGGTTTTCTCTTTGTATCTCATCATATATTTCGGCTCTATGTACAGTTACATCTTTAGGAGCCTTAATTCCTATTTTTACTTGTTCTCCCTTTACATCCACTATTACAATTTCTATTTCATCACCTATTACGATACTTTCATTTTTTTTTCTAGATAACACCAACATTTTATTCTCCTCCCTGAGTTTTTTTCAATACATTTTCCATCTCTTTTAAAATGTAGTGTTTTAATTTATGTTTTGGGTTTGTAGATATTATCTGTTTAGCAATATTTTTTTTACGATTAATAACTAATGGACCTTGAAGATTTGCAGTCATATTAGAAGGATCTTCCGGTACGACAACTATTGCAAATACATCAGTGTCTTCTGGTGACTCCACATTTAAAAATTCTACTTCTTTTTCAGTTAACTCTAATAAATAGTTAGGATAAAATTCAAAAGGTCTTATAATTATAAAAGCCAATGCACCATCATTTAGCGACTGCATCCACATTAAAGGATTACCTTCTTCCATTTCGAAGATTGTATATTCTTTCATATTTTCAAATCCCAGTAATCCTTCTGGAAAATTTATTATTTCATTTTTAACTATATTTAACTCGCCAAATCTTGTTGTATTAAATTTCATCTTTTCCTCCTCATATTAAATAATTCAAATTTTCTCCAACAACATCTATTTCTACTTTAGGATATTTATCTACTTTAATATCAATTTTTCCCATCTCTGCTTCTATATTCAATTTTTTATGAACATGAGTTGAAATTTTTTCTGGACTATAATTAACATCGAAATGCCCTTTTTGTACATCTATTTTTATAGGTTCTTTTGGAAAAAAAGTCATATTTAAACTAGTATTTGTTGTGAATTTTGCTTTCTTTTTTGCTATTTCTTTAATTGCATTTAAATTTTTATTTTCTATTTTTAAGAGCATATCAGAATTTTCTACTATCTCTGATAATCCTTTAGAATATTCCTCTTTTGATACTGATGCTATGTGAAGCCTTAAATCTTCTGGTCTTCTAAAATTCAGCTCTTTTTTAGGTGGATAATTATTTATTATAACTTTGTCAGATTTTTTATCAATTTCAAAAACTCTTTTTTCTTTCTCTAATGTAAAATCTCCTACTTGTCCACTTATATTCATCTTTGGAGGAGTTTTATCTATTATAATTCTTGATTTTTGAGTTGTTATCTCTAATCGAGGGAAATTCATTTTTCATACCCCCTTCCAGTTAAGACTTTATCTTATAAAATCCATCAGTGTCGGCTGAATAACTCTTGCTCCTACAGCAAGCGCCATCCTTTGTACACTTTCCTGAACATTAAAATCTACTAGTGTTTTAGTTACATCTGTATCTTCTATTTTAGATAAAAGTTCTGTTACACTTATCTCTTTATCGCTTAATCGTTGTGATATATTTTCCATTCTATTCATTTTTGCCCCCACTTCAGAAATATATCTCAGTGTTTGATTATGAATTACGTCAATTTTTCCTAGTCCCTCTTCCATCCCATCTACATTTCCACTATATATAGTATCCCTTAAATTTATTAAAATGTCAAATAAATTTCCTGCAGTACTATTTATAAGTTCTTCGCCCGATATATTATACGATGATAAGACACCTTCATCTATCTCCATATTTAATTTTCCACCATCTCCATTATATTTTATCCCTGTTATATTATCAGAATTTATATTTTCTCTTATACTGCCATCTATATGTGTTAAATTTGGTCCTTTCCCATTTACAGAGCTGTCATCAGAACCAAAAAATTTTTTAAACGGCTCCTCAATTGTATTAAATCCTCCAAATATATATCTATTTCCAACCTTAGCATTTAAAATTCCTACTACTTCGTCTGTTAATTGACCAATCTCATCTGCAATTGCATCACGTGAGTTCTGTTCATATGTATCATTTGCAGCTTCAACCGTTAATTCTCTTATTCTATGCAAAACTTTCCCTAATTGACCTAATGCTGAATCTGTATTTTCTAAAAAAGTTCTTGATGCATTTACATTTTTTGCATATTGCTCAATTTCAGATAAATTACTTCTATAGCCTATTGCCCTTATTGTACCTGTAGGGTCATCCTGTGGAATATTTATTCTTTTTCCAGAAGCAAGCATATTATTTGTTTTATCCATTTTAGCTTGATTTGAAATTAAATTTGCAAGCATTTTGTCAGAAGTCATTTTATTAGTTACTCTCATTTTTCACACCTCACTCTACACCATATTTATTAAAGTATCTAGCATCTGATTTACAATTTGTATATATTTTGCTGCTGCATTATATCCCTGTTCAAATCTTATCATATTTGTCATCTCTTCGTCAAGTGAAACACCTATTTGAGATTGTCGTACTTCCTCAAGATTTGCTATTAAGTTTTCTTGATTTGACTTCATTCTTGCAGCTTGTTCAGCTTTTATTCCAATATCAGAAACTAAAGATTCAAAATACTCTTCAAACTTATGATTTCCTATTGTATTTTCATATTTTAAACCGGCCATTTTTATTGCATTTGATCCATCACCGACTCCATTTGATTCAGAGGGCAAGGTTTCTCCATTATCTTTTAATTTTCCTCGTGCTGCTGCTATGGTATCAACATTTTCAATTGCCACATACATCCTAGATGCAGCCCCTATTTTAGGCTGTCCTGTTAAATTATCAGTAATATTATTTATCGTGTCTCCATCCGCTCTATCAAATATTGTTTCACCTTGTTTTAATATCCCCAAATCTTGCAATAAAGTTCCACTTTCATCTTCAAACGTTCTTATTATGTACTCTTCGTTTCTACTACCTCTGAATACTAATCTATTATTAGGATCTATTCCAGCTTCAATTCCTGTATTTGCACTATTGATTCTATCTACAATATCTTTTAAACTATCTTTCGAAGTATCATACGATATACTTTTTCCATTTAATTTAATACTACCTGTATATTCATCAATATCAGGATCATTTGATAATGGTTTTTCAGATGTACTTGCAATTAGATTCGTCCCGATCATTTTATATATTTTTGCTTCCATAAGTCCACTATTATTTATTTCAACAAGTTTTTCATTTTCAGAAAAAGCTCCAAAAAATACTCCACCATTATTACCATTTATATCAAAACCACTTATATTTACATCATTCATTTGATCTATTAAACCAATAGCTAATTCATCAAGATCATCCATATATTTTTGAAGTTCTATATCTCTCATATCTAAAAGTGATTTTAATTCTCCATTTTTTATATTTACGTTTTTATTTGGAATATCTGACCACTCTATTTTATAATATCCTGTAGATCTATCTAAATCCCTTACAGCAGCTAGTTCTTTGTATGAATTTCCCTGTACTGCAGCACGATTTCCTATTGTTATTATAAATTCATTTTCATTTCCACGTTCAACTTTTAGATCTACAACTTTAGATAACTGCTCTACTAAAACGTCTCTTTTGTCCTTTAAATCGTTTGCTGATTCCTTATTTACCTCTAATTTTTTTATTTGATTATTTATCTCTGAAATTTGCTTTAATTTAGAATTTATATCTGCAACACTTACTTTTATCTCATTATTTAAATCTTCTTGTAGTGATTTTAATTGGTTAAAATTTTTATTTAAAGTATCTGTTAAATCTGTTGCTCTCTCTTTTGTATCTACTCTAATTGCTAGATCCTCTGGAGTCTGACTTAAATTTTGAAGCGAAGTCCAAAATTCATCTAATGTATATCTTACACTTTTATCTGTAGGTTCATTAATAATATATTGTATCTCTTTCATATTTACCTCTTTTAAACCCCAGTATGCTTCCTCAGATGTTTCTTGTACTATCCTTTCATCTATAAATGCATCTCTTACTCTAGAAACAGTATTAACTTCTGAACCAACACCTACAGAACCATATTTATTACTGTACATATAGTCTGATGTAATAGTGGGAACTTGTCTGCTATATCCTTCTGTATTTGCATTTGCAATATTGTGTCCTGTTACATTTAAAGCTGTTTGATGTGATTGTAGCCCTCTTTTTCCCACTTCTAATCCAAACATTCCCATTCTTAACACCACCCTTTTTACTAAAATAGCAGCTTATAATAAGCTGCTATACTTTCTTATTTAATAAATTATTTTGATTCACATTGTTTTTTTGTTTTTGTTCATTATACCCAAATTCCTTATTTCCAGTAAGTACATCAAGGATTTTTTTTGACATTTTACTTTTTATTTCTATATGTTTTTCAGACATCTCATTATTTTCTTTTATTTTATTTGCTAATTCTACTAACTTTTCTCTTATTTTTAAAAGGTTTTCTTTTATACTATTATCATCTATTTCCAAAATAATATCCTTTAATCTCAACCCCTTAAACTTACTGTTTTCTAATAATAAAATTCTGTTAGTCTCAATATTTAAAATATGATTTGATAAATCTTGCTCCATATTTATAACTTCATTTAACTTATCAAGATTTCCTTCTTCCAAAGCACTTAACCTTTTTAAAGAAAGTATATACTCTTTTTCATACAGTTCTATCTGTCTTTCAAGAATTTTAGTTATCTCATCATACATTTAATCTTTCCTTTCATTATTTAAGTATATTTAAAAACTCAGGATTCGCATCTAAAAATGAATCAGCCACTTTGGATAAATCAACATTATACTGACCAGATTGATATTTTTGCTTTATATCAGCCACCTTTTCATTCTCTGTTTCCTTCATAGCTCCTAATTTTGCTTTATAATAGTCTATCTCTGTTTTATGTTTTAATTTAAAGTTTTCAGCATCTTTTGATAAAATTACTTCATCTTTTTTTGTACTAGATACATTTCCATTTTTATCAATAGATGATTGTTTCTCAGTTTTATTAACTTTATTTATGCTAGTTACATTTGACAAGAAATTTGATAAAATTTTCATTGTCCTCACCCCTCTTTCGTATTAAAAAAATCTATTTTTTATCTATTAAAAATATCGGCATATTTTAATATAACTTTAACTTTTTTATAATTTTATTTTTTTTTCTCTGAGATATACATTTTTTGCCCACGACGTTCTTGTTCATCTATATTTGGTCTAGTATTTTTTAACAATTCCCCTTTTAATCCATTTAAATCAGATTGACATTTATGACACACTTTACCCATGTGTATCGGACTTCCACACATTTCGCATGAATAATTTGTTGTAAGTCCTTTTTTTTCTAATCGACCATCTTCAATCCAATCTATAATATATTTTTCATGTACATCTGTTTGAGATGATACCTCTTCTATAGAAGCCAGTGGATATTTATATAAATAATCTCTAACTATTTTAAAATATTTCTCCTCATCTTTTAAACATTCCGGACAAATCTCTCTTCTTGTCATTTTCATAAACAATTTTTTACATACTTGACAATCTTTGTAATTATCAAAACTCATCGTTTACCTCCTTATTTATGTTTAATTTTTTTATTGTTTTTGATCCCATGCAACTAAATATCACTATCTTTTTTACTTTCCATTTATCTTTTAATGTTCTTTCAAATTCCTTTGTTGTTGCACCTGTTGTGATAATATCATCAAAAATTAATATATTTTTATCATTATATTTATTTATATTATTTATATAAAATGCGTTACTTATATTTTTTTCCCTTTTACCTTTATCTAAAAGTTTATACATCGCTTTTGTCTCTTTAATTCTTTCCGAGTTTTCATATCTTAAATTCATCTTATCTAGTATAACTTCAGTCTGATTATATCCTCTCTTAGAACGTCTTTTTTTTGTTATTGGAATTGGAAAAATATAATCTATTTCCTCTTTTTCCAATACTTCAAAAATTTTATCCTTCATTATACTAGAGTATATATTGGAAATTTCTTTAATATTATTATATTTATATTCAAAAATAAGTTTAGAATTTAACTTATTATAATCCCAAATATAGTATATATTTCCCATTTTTTTTAAGCTAGAACTTAATTTTAAATTGTTATAGCAATTAGAACATAAATATCTTAGTTTTTCTTCTGCATCTTTATTACATAAAATACAATCTGTTTTAAATAATAACTTTCTAATATTCAAAAATAATTTTTTCATTTTTATCAACAACTTTTGCAGAATACATTTCTGTATATCCGCAATCTAAACAAATTTTTAAATAATATAATCCAACATCCATTTTTAAAATTCCATCTTTTTTTTCTGGTAAATATATATTTTTTATCTCGTGGTTTTTAGAACCGCATCTTAAACAATTAAAATCCAATTTCATCACCCCAAAATGCATTTTCGATCCATTCAATATTATCACTATCAATTGCGATTACATCAAATCGATAATTACAATCAAGATTTTTACTAGTAATATAATGTAAAGCAGTCTTATATATACTTCTTTGTTTCTTTTTGCTTATAGAGTTTATTGCATATCCGTATTCTTTATTTTTACGATATTTAACTTCTACAAAAAAAATCCAATTATCTTTCTCTACAATAATATCAATCTCCCCATATACACAATAATAATTTTTCGTAACAATTTTACAACCTTTATTTATTAGTAATTCAACAGCTTTTTCCTCTCCAACTTTACCTTTTTCTACATTATTCATCTATTTTAGCAGCTCCTACTATATATCGTGTTTTATCATCAATAAGTTTAACTTTAACTGGTTCTATAATCTTTTTGCCCCATTTGTCTTTAATTATGACAATTACTGGTCTTACAATCTGTTTTTCATTTACCTCTTTTATAACAGCAGTTTCTCCAGTATTTAAAATAACTGCACTTCCTGTAGGATAAAGAGATAAACCTTTCAAAAAAGTTTTTACAATTGAATCATCAAAATGAGTTTTACTTCCCGAAATAATGATTTTCATTGCTTCATATGGTAACATCGCTTTTCTGTACACTCTATCTGTTGTAAGTGCATCATATACATCTGCAATGGCTACAATTCTAGCTAAATAATTAATTTTATCTCCTTTTAACCCAAAAGGATAGCCTGTTCCATCGAACTTTTCATGGTGTTGCGCTGCAATCATTTTAACTACATTAGATACTTCACTTTTCTCCTCTATAATTTTATAAGTGTATGCAGGATGAAGTTTCATAATTTTAAATTCTTCATCAGTTAATTTTCCAGGTTTATTTAAAATTTCAATTGGTATTTTTATTTTCCCAATATCATGTAGAAATGCCCCCATACCTAAATCGGTAATATCTTTTTTACTAAGACCTAACTTTGTGCCTATAAATATAGAAACTGTTGCAACATTCACAGAGTGAGTATATGTATAGTCATCAAAATCTTTTATATTTAAAAGATTTATAGCTGCATTTTCATTTTCTAAAATATTATCTATTATATTTATAATAGATCCTTCTACTTCTTTTGTATCGATATTTCCATCTAAAGCAGCATCTTTCATTACATTCTCCATTACAATCATAGCCTGTTGTTGAGTTTCTTCATTTATTATCTTATTAACATGTTTTGAGGATTTAGAAGGTAAATATTTTTCTCCAGTAGAAAATTTAAAAATATTAGACTCTTCAATAGTAGAAATGTTTTCATCATTTTTTTCAAAATACTGTTTTAGTCTACTTATATCAATAGGCAATAGTTTTTGTCCTTTTTTTATAAGTACAGTTCCAGTTTTTGAGTCAATTATTGTTTTTCCAATTATCATTCCAGGCACAAGATCTTTTATTTTTAAATTTAAAATTTTTTCTCCCATAATATTATTGCTAACATTTCTAGCAAAGTCACCACCTTTCATAATAATTTAATAAACGTCTAAATTGATCACATCTTTTCTGTATTATATATATATAATAGTATCTCTGCTATTACACTATATAGTTCTTCTGGGATCTCTTCGTACAGATCAAGAGTTGATAAGATTTCTACTAAATCTTTGTCCTCTTTTATATAAATATTATGTTCTTTAGCTATTTCTATTATTTTTTCAGCTAATTTTCCTTCCCCTTTTGCTATTAATTTTGGGGCATTGTCTTCATCTTTTACATATTTTAAACCAATAGCTTTTTTTTTCATATTTTAATATTTACCCCTTTTTCTATTTTTTCCTGCAAAGGTTGTTTCTCTTTTACACTTAAATTTACATTATTAAATCCTATATTTTTTAATTTTTCATTTAATAAATGCAAATTTTCCTGTAATTTATATGAGTTTTTAACTGATAATAGTATAGCACTTAAATTTTTTTTATGTTTTGATAATTTAATTTCAATTTCTCCAAATTTATCAAATTGTGTTTTTATATTTAAATAATAATTTTCACCATCTTTATTATCTTCATTTTTATCATTATTTGCATCTTTTTTTATTATAATATTAATTTGTTTTTCTAACTCGCTTAAGAAAAATGAGAACTCTATTTCACCAGTGTTATCTTTTTTTGACTGTGAATTAATAATATTTATCCCTTTACTATAAGAAGATTCACTATTTTTCATATCTTTTATAAATTTTTTTAATTTTTCTTCTAAATCATCGAAATTATCAATTTCATCATCAATATTTTCATTAAAATAGGAATATAGGTATTTAATTGTAGGTAAACTTAATTTAATGTTTTTCCCCTCGATATAAACTAATGCTTTAAGTAATGAAATATCGAATTTTTCTTTATTAATTTTATTATTTTCATCTTTAATATCTGCTTCTTCACTATTTAGATCTTTAAAAATATCTATTATTTTTATAATTTTTTCCTCTTTTATAGATAATTTTTGCTCTTTTAGTATTAAATTGATTGCTTCTCCGATATCTTCATCGAAATTATTATTTTCTACTATTTTTAAATATATATTCTCATTCTCAATTTTTTCTAGTAAAAACTCAACATTATTTCCAACTTTTAAATTTAAATTGGTATTTATATCAATTTTCATTCCTTTAAATAATAAAACAGTGCTATCTTTTTCTGAATTTATTATCTTTCCACTATATATTTTTCCCTTTTCAAAATTAAATTGCTCTTTGTTTTCTATAAGTTTATCTAATTTTAAATTAATAAAATCAATAATCATATAATCACCTATATTATTTTAGTTAGAAAAGATTGTCTATGGATCTCAGAACAACCATGTTTTTTTATATTTTCTACATGTAATTTTGTCCCATACCCTTTATGTTTTTCAAATCCATATCTATCATATATTTTAGCATATTCTACCATTTGTCTATCTCTTGTAACTTTTGCAATAATAGATGCTGCTGCTATTGAAAGACTTTTTTTATCGCCACTTATAATAGCTTCTTGTGGAAATTCTAACCCTTTTATTAGATGATTCCCATCAACCAAAATAATATCATATTCTTTTTTTAAATTAAGAACTGCTCTTTTCATTGCAAGAAATGTTGCATTTAGAATATTTACCTCCTCTATTTCTGCAACTGTTGCCTCTCCAATCCCCACAATACAATTTAACATAATAATTTCATAAAGTTTTTCCCTTTTTTTCTCTGTTAATTTTTTAGAATCGTTAATTTGTATAAAATCATCTAAATATTCATTAATTATAACTGCTGCAGCAACTACAGGACCAGCTAATGGACCTCTTCCAGCTTCATCTACTCCTACTACTATTTTATTATAATTTTTATCAAAATTATATAGTTCATTATTTATATCCATTTTTTCTCCTTATATAGTAGAAATATCGTATGTAAATCCAATTTTATCATATACAATTTTAAAATCTTCTGGTACTTCTGATTTTACTTTTATAAGTTTATTTGTAATTGGATGAATAAACTCAAGTTTATATGCATGTAGCATTTGTCTAGATGCTAATTCGGTTTTTCTACTGTATACTTCATCTCCTAGTACAGGTTTATTTAAATGCTTCATATGTACACGTATTTGATGTGTTCGCCCTGTTTCAATATTTACTTCTAAAAAAGAAAAATTATCTACCTCTTCTAAAACTTTATAATTTGTAATTGCATTTTTACCATTTTCTGACACAACTGCCATCTGTTTTCTATTTTTAGGATTTCTGCCAATTAAACTTATAATTTTACCTTTTTTTTCTACTAATCTACCTTTTACAATTGTAATATATGTTTTTTTTACCTTATTTTCTTTAAATAGATCAACTAATTTTTCATGAATATTATTATTTTTTGCAATAATTACTACTCCACTTGTATCTTTATCTAGTCTATGAACTATACCTGGTCTATCTTCTCCGCCTATATTAGATAATTCCTTAAAATGATATAACAAGCCATTAACAAGGGTATCTTCATTATTATTGTGTCCTGGATGTACAACAACATCATTTTTTTTATCAATAATAGCAATATCTTCATCTTCGTATAGTACATCAATATCCATTTTTTGAGGAGTTATCTCTGTCTTCTCGTTTTCATCTGGTAAATCTACATTAATAGTACATTTTTTTATAATTTTATATGATGATTTATAATTTTTCCCATTTTCATCATAAACTTTTTCTTCTTTTATTAATTTTTGAATAGACGATCTTGATTTATCAGGTAATTTTTCTGATAAAAAAATATCTAGTCTTTTTCCAATATCATTTTCTTCAATTTCTAAATTTAATTTTACAATTTTTTCCATTTTTTATTATACCTCATTTTTTTTGTAATTTCAAGATTCTTATAACATAATTTATATATATATTATACCATATTATTTTTTTCTGGTAAAGAAAATAAGCCCCTATTATTAATAATAAGGGTTTATTTTTACTCGCTATATAAACAGATTTAAATTTGAATCTTCTGCTTCACCAAGATATGCTCCCACTCCACCTAATTCTACACCATCAATAAGTTCCTCTTCACTTATACCCATTACATCCATTGACATTGTACAAGCTATTAATTTAGCTCCATTTTCAATTAATGATTCTAATAAAAAGTTTATACTTTCTACATTTTTATCTTTCATTACTTTTTTCATAGCAACAGCACCTAATCCAGACATATTCATTTTTGATAATGAATTTAATTTATTAGCACCTTTTGGTAACATTTTGCTAAACAT
>JAAYPW010000064.1 GCA_012519615.1 Fusobacteriota bacterium | reverse complement strand
TCTGGAAATTTTTCAACAGCAGGTTTAAGATTTCAGGTTGGTGCAAATGAGGGTCAATCAGTAAGTATTACATTTGGCAGCATGAGAGCAAGTGCACTAGGTATAAGTGGAGCAAGTGTATCACAAGCAATATCTATAACAAGTGCTGGAGCAGCAGAAAGTGCAATTTCTAAAATAGATGAAGCAATAGAAACTGTTTCTGGAGAACGTTCTAAATATGGTGCAATGCAAAACAGATTGGAGCATACAACTAATAATTTAAGAACAGCAGGTGAAAATTTACAAGCTGCAGAAAGTCGTATAAGAGATGCAGATATGGCAAAAGAAGTTATAAATTTTAGTAAAAATCAGATACTAATTCAGTCTGGAGTGGCTATGTTATCACAAGCTAATAGTTCACCTAGTAGTGTATTATCATTATTACAGTAAAATA
Organism: Fusobacteriota bacterium; assembly: GCA_012519615.1. Lineage (GTDB taxonomy): Bacteria > Fusobacteriota > Fusobacteriia > Fusobacteriales > JAAYPW01 > JAAYPW01. Next base: position 31,678 of record JAAYPW010000064.1, on the reverse strand, counting down.
AAGGGCAAAAACCGGCTAGACTGACTATCTTAATTAAGATAGTCGGTCTGAAAAATTAGCTATTTCGGAGGTGTGAAAAATGAATATAAATAAATTATCTTTTGAGTTACAAGTAAATAAAACATCTAATCAACAACAATTAAATAATGTTGGTAAACTATCTACTGTTGAAAATGGATCAATAAAAAAGTATTCAAATAGCAATGAAAATAAAATAGATTCAAAAGAACTTGAAAACACAATTAAGAAACTTAATACAAATGACGATATTATGAAAAGAGGATTAAGATTTGAAAAAGTAGATGATCTAGGTGAATGGGTAGTTAAAGTTTTTAATACAGATACTGGTGAAATTATAAGACAAATTCCGTCAGAAGAATCAATAAAAATAGCAAAAGGATTAGAAGAAATAATAGGAACAATATATGATGAAAAAGGATAAGTAAGATAAGGTAGGGGAGGGGTAAAAATGGCTGGGATACAATTATCAGGTCTAGCTTCAGGATTAGATACAAGTACAATAATAAGTAAGTTTATGGAACTTGAAAAAATACCAATTTATTCAAAAGAGGAACAAATATCAAAAATAGAAAATGAAAAAGCTATATGGACAGAAATTGATGTTAAATTAAAAGACTTACAGTCTCAAGCAAAGGATTTGACTTTTAACGCTACATTTGGAGCAAGAACTGTAGAAAGCTCAGATGAGAAACTTGCAACAGCAGTAGCTCAAAATAATACTGCTGAGGTATCTTATATATTGGAAGATATTAAGTTGGCACAGGCTGGTAGAGTGACTAGTGGAGCTAAAATTGGTTCTACTGGAGGTAGCAGTTCGAATATTTCAAGAAATATATCGGTTTCTGATAAATTGATGCCGTTAAATCAACTAGGATTTGGTCTTACAAATGGAACTATTAAAATAAATAATATTGAAATCGAGATAAACTCAAATGATTCGCTGGATACTGTAATGGATAAAATAAATAATTCAAATGCAAATGTAAATGTAAGTTTTGATAGTTCAAATGGAACTCTAAAGTTTGAATCAAAATTAATAGGAACTGCAGGAGAAATTAACTTTGAAAGCGATAGTTCGAGTTTTTTTGAGAGTTTAGGAATTAATGATTTGTTAGGACAAAATATAAAAAATGGCGTAAATCCAGAAACAACAAATGTATTTGAAAGTGCAAAAAGTGCTTTTGCAGCTGGAACAAGTGAAATAACATCAGGAAATATAAGATTTTCTGAGTTAACAGGTGTAAATATAAGTAGCGGTAGTTTTAAAATTAATGATAAAACAATAACAATAAATGAAAATGATACATTAAATTTAGTTATAAATAAAATAAATAATGCAAATGCTTCTGTAAAAGCAAGTTATGATGAGATAACAAATCAATTTAAAATTGAATCGGTTAATAAAGGTTCTACTAATAAAATTAAATTTGGTGAGGACACTACAGGGTTTTTAAATTCGGTAGGATTAGATTCAGTTGTAAATACAACAGTATCAAATGGAATTAACTCTGATTACCAAAAAACTTTGTCTGATGTTGCAGCGTTTGATAGTGTTAGCGATACAGGTTTTTTTACAATTAATGGATATACATTTGAAGTAGATAAATCAGTGGATACACTAGAATCTGTGATAAAAAAAATCAATAGTTCAAATGCAGGAGTTACACTTTTTTATGATGAGGATAACGCAGATATTACAATGGTTGGTACAGAACCTGGTAAAGATATTGTACTAGAAAATGATACAGCTAATTTTTTAAAAGCAATTAATCTTATGAATCAATCTGGTGATTCTGATACAAGAGAAGGTGTGTCTGTATATCAAGGTACAAAGGCAAGTGTAAAGATTAATGGAGTTCAATTTACAAAAGATAGTAATAAATTTGTTGTAAATGGTGTAAATATAGAATTAAAATCAAATACAACAAAGGGTGAAACTGTCAAAGTTGAAATAAAATCTGATGTAGATAAAGCATATAAAGAAATTGAAGAATTTATAAATTCATATAATGATATTGTGAAATATATAGAGGAAAAAACAGCAAAAGGTGGAGATTTACAGGGAAATAGTACGGCAAATAATATGCTAAATAGACTTAGAAGAGAGATGACATCGGTTGTGAATGGTGCGAAACCAGAATATAATCAGTTATCTATGGTAGGAATTAAGATTGAAGATTTTAAAAGTAATAAACTCGTAATAGATTCAGCAAAATTAAAAGAAGCATTAAAAAATGATCCTACATCTGTACAACAATTATTTACTAAAAATGTGGGAACAGGATTTATTAAGGATGAATTGGTAGATTCTGGAGATGGAAATAATATTTCCTTTAGTTTAAAGGGGATCCCTTTAGACAGTAATGATATGACTATAAAAGTTGGGAATATTGAATACACATTAACAGGTCCAAATAAAATAATAACAAATGGTGACCCAGGAGAAAATGATGTTTTTGTTGACTTACTTACAGGTAAATTGAAATTTGGAACAGCTCCAACAGCTGGAGCAGCAATATACGCAAACTATAATATAGATAACTCCAAATCAAGTGACGGTCTTGCAATAAAAATTGGTGCATATTTAAAACCGTTCACAACATATAATGGAACTATGGGGCAACACTTAAAAACTTTTGATAATAGAATAAAAGATATGAATAAATGGATCGCAAGTATGACAGAAAGATTAAATTTAAGAGAAGAAGCAATGAGAAAGCAGTATCTTGCCATGGAACAAGCAATGAGTCAAAGTCAAAGTACAGGTTCTTGGCTAAGTTCACAGGTATCATCATTAAGTAGTAGTAATTCATAAAAATAGCTATTAAGGAGATAATATGGATATATATGTAGATAAAGAAAAAATCGAAACTCAGTTTATAGAAGCAACAACAATAATTGATATTCTAAAAGAACTAGAAGAAAATTTATTAAAAGATAGAAAAATTATATCTGATATAAAAATAAATGATATTGAATTTCAATTAGTAGAGAATATTAATACAATCGAAGTTAAGAAAATTGAGATTTTTACTGTTACTGAAGAAAGGTTATTTATAGAATCTTTTAGAGAGATGGAAACATATATAGAAAACTTTGTAAATGGAGTAGATAGAATTGTGGATTTACTAGCTAAAGACAGTCAACATGAAGCTATGAATATGGTTGTAGATGCTGTGGAAGGATTAGAATGGATATATAATGTTCTATATAAATTTAAAATAAATTATAATAATATTTTTGAAAAAATTAATTTACAAGAATTGTTTGAGGATTTTCAATATAACTTAGAGGAGTTACTAGAATGTCTTGAAAAAAAAGATGATATAATGTTATCGGATATACTAGAATATGAAACAGTGGAAGTTCTAAGAGATCTTCAAGCCTTAATTCCAGAAATTCATAATTCATTGGAAGAAGAAGATAAAAATAAAATTTTAAATTCATAATATTAAGATAGTCTCTAAAATGAGACTATCTTTTTAATTAAATAAAAAGTATAATTAAAGAATTATAAATCATAATAGTATATTTATTTTGGGATTTTTTTGAAATACATTGACATTTATATGGTTTTAGAATTTATAATTTAAATTTGCCTTAAAATAATAATTACAAAAATATAAAAGGGGGATTAATGAATAAATTAGAAAAAGAGATAGATAATCTTATTAAAAATTTTGGTATTAATAGGGAAATTATAAGGGAATTTTCAAAAGAAAATAAATTAACTCTAAAAGTAAATAATCTATTAATTACAAGTAAATATAATATTGAGAAAGAAAATGAACGTTTTTTCAATATAAACTATGATAAAGAGATAGACTATTTTTTAATTATTGGATTTGGTTTAGGATATCATATAGATTATTTTCTTAAAAATATTAAAAATAATCAAAAAATATTTGTATTAATTTTAAATCCTGATATATTTTTAGAATTTATTAATTCAAACATAGAGAAAAAATTTATACAAAGTGAAAATATAGAATTAGTTTACGGTAACGAAGAGATACTTATGAAAAAGATATCGAATATTTTAGATAATACTAGTTTAAAAGGTAAAATAGTAATAAATAGCCCTTTATTTAAACTTTCAAAGGATTATTATCCCAAATTATACGATATTATTGATAAAATAATGATTGATAAACAAAGCCTAGAGAAAGATAGAGAAATTGTAGAAAAAAATATAGATGCAAATATGAAGACTGTAATTGAGAGTATTGGAGTAAAGGAATATAGAGATAAACACAAAAATAGTACAATATTTATAATTTCAGGAGGACCTTCACTTAATAAAAATATAAATGAATTGAAAAATATAAAAAATAATGGAGTTATAATTTCTGTAGGGACTGTTGTGGATATTTTAATGAAAAATGGAATAAAACCTGATTATATTGTTGTAATTGATCCTTTATTAAATGTATATAATCAACTTGAAAATTATTTACAGCTAGAGATACCACTAGTATATATTCCGAGTGTAAATAGTAAATTATTAAATCATTATAGTGGCAAAAAAATAGTTGCATTTCCAGATAAAGATTCATATTATTCTAAAATGGAGGAAAAATACAATAAGGGGTTAATACAAACAGGAGGCTCTGTTGCAACAACAGCACTTGATTTTGCAAATCAATTAGGTGCTACTAATATCGTGTTTGTTGGTCAAGATTTAGCTCTTAGTAGTAATTTAAATACACATGCAACAGGAACACTTTTAAATAAAGAAAAAACAAATCTTAACAATTTAATAGAAATAGAAAGTGTAGATGGTAAAAAAATATACACTCTTAAAAATTTATACCATTATCTACGGTGGATTGAAAAATATATTGGTGAAAATAAAAATATTGCTTATATAGATGCAACTGAAGGTGGTGCAAAAATAAAAGGGACAAAAGCTGTTAAATTAAAAGAATATATCTTAAATAATTTAAATATTATTTAAAGGAAAATACCTATATTTCCGATACTATAACTAAATAGTAAATGTTTATAGGGAGGATAATAAAATGAAAAAAACTTTATCATATTATTTTATTTTTTTTATTTTAATACTAATGACAGGATGCTTTTCAAGTAGTAGTAGTGGAAATAAAATTGTGGATATACCTAAAGATGATGATATTGTTGTAGAAAAACCAATAAATATAAGCATCGTAAGTGCACCACCTAAAGAAAAATCTAATTTAAATGTAGATATTCAGTATATTGCTACACAAGAAGGATATAATCCTTCAGATTTTTTGTATAAATATGAATTAAAAGAAGGTGGAATCTTATCCAAAAAAGAAGAGGGAATATCATATACAAAAGTAAAATTTTCTAATTTAAAAGAGAGCACACAATATAGTTTTCAAGTTTGGGGGATAAATAAAAGAACTCTTGAGGTTTCTAAAACAAGTAGTATAACTACTTTTACTACAATGAGTGATGCCGACCAAAAAATAGATTTAGAAATAAATTCAATTAATTTTAGTAGAGTATCAATGGAAATTGGTGATACAATTGATTTAACATACTCGATAACTAATAAAGGTACTGGAAAACATGAATTTCTTCCAATGGTATCATTTGGGACTTGGAATGATTATTTTAAAGGAATACAAAATGAAGAAATCTGGGAATTAGATGCTGGTGAAAGAAAAATATTTACAATATCATACGAATTAAAACAAGTTAAACCAAATGCATTAAATGCAGTAGAAACAGTGTATGTTACACCAACAATATTAGATTTAAATACAGAAAAATCAGTTACATATTCTCAACTTCTAACAAAAGAAATAACTATTATAATAGATAAAAATGCAAAAATAGAATTAAAAGAAGTAGCATTATCAAGTAGTAGTGTTGTACCAGGACAATCAAATATAAATATAAGATACGATATTAAAAATTCAAATACAGATGAATACTTAACGATCAAATCAATTACACCAAATTTTTATACAGAAAAAGGGGTAAATGTTAGCAATGAATGGGTTGACAGTAGATCAGAAGAGAAAAGGATACCACCTGGATCAGAAATGACAATAACTAGAACATATACATTATCTCCAAATGCTACAACAGGTAAGATTTATCTTGATGCAAGTGTTATTGGTGAAATAGGTGGAATAACAGTAGAAGACGAACATTCAGAAAAAATAGGAATTGTTGAGGTTAGAGATGTAAGTACTGCAAATATAGAAGCATGGATTGCATATCCTGATGGTGCAAAAGATGGAGAAGTTTCTGCTGGACAAAGTTTTACTGTATATTATAGGGTAAACTATGATGGAAATGTAACAATATATGAAAAAGGTGATATTACTATTGATTATTCAGAACTTGACGGGGCTACACTTTTAAAAGGAAATAAAAATGAATCTATAGAATTTAATCAGAAAAAAGAGTGGGAAGTAAAAATGCCATCAATTGAAATAAAAGGTAATATTAAAATTAAGATAAATAAAGAGCCAACATATAGAGTGGGCGAAGATGAATTTAGTATAAAATTCAGTAAAAATGAGATATTAATACCAATAAATGTAAAGAAAAAACCTGAATTAGAGCTTACTGTAGGTTATTCGGAACTAAATTATGGTGCATTAGACGGAATAGTAAAATCTGGCAGTGAATTTGAAGTATATGCAGAGATAACTAATACAAATCCTAAAAATAAAATTTCTGGTAAAATTAAAATTGCAATAAATCCTAATTCTATAGAAGGATTACGTTTTGCAAATGATGAGGTAAGTGAAAAATATATAAATATAGATGAAAAAATAACTTGGAGATTAATTGCACCATCGGAAAAAAAATACGGTACTATTAAGTTTGAAATAAAAGAATACCCTATAGAACCAAATAGCAATGAACAATATGAAATAAGAAACAAAGATCTTATTGCAGATTTTAGATTAGGTGGAGATTTAACATTAAAAAGAATATATAGTGATTGGTCGCATGTAAATCCAGGTCAATCTGGAATACCAATTAAATTTGAGATACGAAATAATGGTGACGAAGATGTAAGAGTAACAGATGTTGCAGCTAGATTTACACAAAATGGAAAAGATATATCTGATAAGTGGACACTTGTTGAAACAACAATAAGAGAAAATACTGTAATAACTGATTTAAATTCTGAAATAACTATTATTGCATACTATAAATTAAAAGAAAATATACATGATGGTACAGATAAATTAGGGGAAGTAGTAGTTAGTGGAAGTGTAAAAGGGGTGGAACTGACATCTGGAAATATACTTATTGATGAATATCCTACATACGATATGATAATAAAGATAAGGGATATTATACCACCAACAGCAATAATTACAGTGGATAAAGAGGTAGCTAAAGTAGGGGAACCGATATTCTTTGACGGTACAAACTCTTTTGATAATGATGAAATTGCTTATTATGCATGGGATTTTAATTTAGGAGATGGAATATTAGAATCTGTAAGGGAGTCAAAAATAGATCACACATATAATGAACCTGGAGAATATGAAGTTATGCTTCAAATAAATGATAGAGAAGGAAATGGGCCTGTTACAAAAACAATAAAAATTTTAATAGTAGAAGATGAAAATAGTAAACCTACAGACACTAACCCAATTGTTGCTAAGGGAAAAATAAGCTATCAAAATGCACCAGAAAATGATATGATGTTAGTTGGTTTTGATGGAAGTGAATCTTCACCAAGTAATTTAAGTTATATCTGGACATTTAGAGATATATACGGAGAATATATTGCATCAAAACCAGGCCAAACTGTATCGGTTAAATTTCCAATTTCACCTGGATTTAATAAAGGGGATACAATTGGTGAAGCGATATTAACAGTTATGGATACAAAAACAGGTAAAACAGCAATAGCAGATACAATTTATGTAAAAATACCATAAAATAGAGAAACAGCAGTCTTATTAAATAGGGCTGCTGTTTTTAAATTAATTAAAAAATAAATAAATATATTTTACTTATATAAATAAATATGTTAGAATATAGAGAAGATTTAATTTTATAATCTTATTCCCAGAAATTTAGTTGTGGAATAAATGCTGAAATTGAAATACAACATATAATTTTTTACCACGGATGGACACGGATAAACATGGATAAAAGATTAAAAGATTAAAAGATTAAAAATAATTTTTACCACAGATGGACACGGATTAAAAGCGAGGATTTAAAAGCAAAAAAATAAAGATTTTATAATAATACAGTGGTAATTTCATGTAATTAAAAATGAAGATTTAAAAATATAATTTAAATATAACATTTGTAAATTATAATGATAATACATTTTTTAATAAAAATGTCGATAATATAAGTATAAATAAAATAAAACTATAAAATATAGAAAAGAGGTGCATATTTATGATAAGAGGAATATATACAGCTGCGTCAGGAATGATGGTTCAAATGGAAAGAGAAAATGTAATATCAAATAATATTGCTAATATAAATACTGTAGGGTATAAAAAAGACCAAACTGTTATAAAACATTTTCCAGAATTTGAAATATATAGAAAAGATGATGAAAAAATAAATACACCTTTTGAGCATAAAAGTATATTAACACCAATAGGAACATTAGGAACAGGTGCTTTTGTTGATGATGTCTATACAGAATTCACACAAGGAAATATTATAAAAACAGATAATAAACTTGATTTTGCAATAGAGGGGAAAGAATTATTTGTAGTTGAAGATAAAGGAAATATTTATCTACAAAGAAGTGGAAATTTCTCAGTGGATAAAGATGGATTTTTAGTAAATATGATTGGTGGAAAATTATTAGGATATTCTGCTGATGGTAGAGCAGGATATGTTAAAACTACAAATGCTGATTTTACAATATATAATAATGGTAATTTAATAAATGCAGAAGTAACTGGAGATATTGAAAATATTGGTATAATAAATAAAACAGAACCTAATATAGATAAATTAATGGTTGTAAATGTAGAAAATTTATCAAAAATTAATAAAATTGGTGATGGGTATTACTCATTAAACGACGTAGGAAATATAGAGATAGCATCAGAATTTAAACTTCATCAAGGACATATTGAAGAGTCAACAGTAAATACTGTGAAAGAGATGGTTGAGATGATAACGTGTTCGAGAGCATATGAAACCAATCAAAAAGTATTAACTACACATAGTGAGATGCTTTCTAAAGTTGTTGGTGAAGTAGGTAAATGGACATAAGGAGTGTTATAATATGAAAAATAAATTAATGTTATTTATAGTTATTACAATAATGATATTAACAGGTTGTAGCAATAATAAAAAAAATACAGATAATATAGTAAATACAGAACCATTACCAGAAGCATTTGCTGACTTTATAGATGAAGAGGAAGATACAGAATATTCAGGTTCTCTATTTAGTAGTTCATCTAGATCATTATATAGTGATAAAAAAGCTTCTAAAGTTGGGGATTTACTATCTATTATAATTAGAGAAAATGCTTCGGCACAACAGACAACAAGTAATAGTCGTGCAAAAGGTGGTAAAATTGATGCAAAAGCAGGGACAGGATTTCTAAACATGTTACCAGATATGGGAGCAGAGGGTAATACAAAAGTAAATAGTAGCGGAACAACAAAACGTAGCGGAAACCTTACAGCCAGAGTATCAGCAAGAGTTATGAAAAAAGATAGTTCTGGGAATTTATATGTGAAAGGGACTAGGAATGTACTTATAAATAATGAATTACAGGAGATTGAGATAACAGGATTTGTAAGGCCACAGGATATATCTATGGAAAATAGCATTGAATCAGCATATTTATCAGATGCACAAGTTAAATATAACGGAAAACTTGTATTCGATGGTAAAGCAAAACCAGGTATTATTTCTAATTTTTTGTCGTCTATAGTAGGAATCTTTTTTTAGGGGGCATAATATGAAAAAAATAATTATAATTTTACTTATTTTATTAAGTGTAAATATATACGGTAATCAAAAAGTTAGATTAAAAGAGGTATCACGGGTAAAAGGTGTAAGATCCAATCAATTAATGGGGATGGGAATTGTTGTAGGATTATCAGGAAATGGAGATAAATCGCCTCTAACACCGCAATTGCTTAAAAATTTATACTCATATTTTGGAACAGATATTGCATTATCACAAATAGAATCAAAAAATGTAGCTACAGTTATGGTTACAGCTGAATTACCACCATTTAAAAAACCGGGAGACACTATTGATGTTATGGTATCTTCTGTAAATGATGCTAAAAATTTAGAAGGGGGAGTTCTTTTACAGACACTTCTTTATGGTGCAGATGGAAATGTATATGTGGCATCACAAGGATCTTTAACAAAAGTTATTAATGAAACAAATAATAAAGTGAATGGCTTTATACAAAATGGCGGTATTGTAGAGAAGGAGGTACCTTTAAAATTAGATTATGATGATAAAGTACATTTAATCTTAAATACACCAGATTTCACAACAGCATCAAGGGTTGTTGATGAGATAAATAAAATTTTTAATTTTGAAACGGCCTTTGCATTAGATGCATCGACAATTTTAGTAAATAAAACATATGTTTTTTCTGGTGATATTGTTAGCTTTATATCTCTACTAGAGAATATTGAGATTATACCAGATAGAAAATCTCAAATTGTAATAAATGAAAGAACAGGAACTATAATTTTAGGTGAAAATATAAAAATAGCACCAGTTGCAATTACACATAAAGATATATCTATATCAATAGCAGCAGAATTAGATGTATTAAAAAATAATCCAAATAATAAAGGTGATGCAAATTCATTTTATTATGATGGCGGGAATACTGTTAAAAATATAGTAAAAATGTTAAATGCAATTGGAGCAGGACCAAACGATATTATATCTATATTAAATGCATTAAAATATGCAGGTGCAATAGATGCTGAGATAAAAACTATGTAAAAGGTGGTGAAAACTACTAATTTTATTAAATTAGTAAGGAAAATATGATGATAAATAATTTAAATTTTACAAATATAATGAAAGAAACAAAAATAAATGAAACAAATACAAAAGAGGAGAAAGAATTAAAAAAAGCAACTGAAGAATTTGAGGCAATATTTTTAAAAATGATGATAGATTCAATGGAAAACACATTAAATAAAGAGAATAATCCTTTTTTTGGTGGAAAATCAGAAGAGATATTTCAAGATATGTTAAATGACGAGAGAGCAAAAAGTATGTCTCAAAGTGGAGGAATTGGATTAGCAGAGATGCTTTATAAGCAATTATCAAATAAAATTTAATAGGAGCTAGTTATGAAAAAAATATTATTTATCTTAATATTTATGCAATTTGTATATTTATACCCATTTGAGATAATTGGGATAAATGATTTAGAAAAAGGGATGCGCGGTCACGGATATACTGTAATTGAAGATAGAAAAATAGAGCAGTTTAATTTTGAAATTATCTCTATTATAAATTCGTCAGATACAATACCGAAAATGATCCTTGCTAAATTATATGGAAATACAATATACAAAGCAGGGGGAATATCTGAAGGTATGAGCGGAAGTCCTCTTTATATAGATGGAAAACTAATAGGAGCATTAAGTTATGCAATTGATTATGACACATTAAATATGGGAATTGTTACACCAATAGAATATATTATAAAGACAGAGAAAAATATGATAAAAAATGAAAATTTTATTATTGAAAATAGTAAATATATAGATGAAATAAAGCCAGGTATGTCAGTATCAATTTCACCTGTAAGGGGAGATATATATTTTGAAAATATAGGGACACTTACATATGAAAAAAATGGTATATTTTCTGCATTAGGTCATAGTTTTAGTAATAAAGGTGATATTAAATTTTTTTTAAACGCATCAAATGTAGATTATGTAATTAAAAATAGTAAATCTCCATTTAAAATAGGAACTGTAAAAGAAACAATTGGATTAGTATTACAAGACAGAGCAACTGGTTTATTAGGAGTAATCACTGAAAATATTGAAGTAAATAAGATAAAAGTTAATGTAAAAAAAGACAATGAGATAATAAGATATAATATGGAGATGGTAAACGATAAAAATACCATTAAATTTTATTTGGATAAAGTTATAGAAGCAGTACTTATAAAAGAGATTGATGCTGAAGATTATAAACATATGAATTATAATTTTTCTCTTGAAAATAGTAAAGGTTCATTTTATGAAGATAAAAATTGCTATACATTTTTAGAAAATAATATACATAATTTTTCGAGTTTAATTTCATCAAATATTTTAAATATTATAAATAATCCATTTTATTATATTAATTTTGAAACTATTGTAATTGACATTGAACTAAAAAAAGAAAATAAACTTGCACATATAAAAAATATTAAAACAAATAACATAATATATAATCCGGGAAGTAATATTGAATTTTATGTAAATTATTTTGTAATGCAAAAGGGGCTTAAAAATCAAAAAATAGAGATAAAAATACCTCGAAATTTAAAAGTAGGAAACTATATAATATCTATAAGCACAGGAAATAAAGATGATAAAGATTGGCATGAATATCAAAATTTATTAGAATATATAAACAATTATAAATATAAAACTAAAAATAATGAATTATCGATTAGAATAAAAAATGAAGAAAATGAAGTAAAATTTTCTACAAATATACCTATAGAAGATTACAATTTTATGAAATTTGAATATGAAAAAGATATTATTATAGATAGTTTCGAAGCGGAGAATGATATATATGAATATAGCACAAAGAAAAATGATTAAGCTTGGTAGAATTTTGTTTTTTGTTTTAAAAGGTTTTCATGGAATGAAAAATATATTTTTCTCAAAAAATAAACTTGTTAAAAGAGCATATGTAGAGCAACTTTATTCTTTTGGAATAAAATCTTTTTTACTGGTATTTATTGTTTCTATATTTACAGGGATGGTCCTTATAATTCAGCTTGTACCTGAATTTAGAAAATTTCAGGCAGAGGGATTAATAGGTGGAACAATTGCATTAGCAATTACAAGAGAATTAGGTCCAACTCTAACTGCAGTTATTATAGCAGGGAGAATAGGATCTGCAATAACAGCCGAGCTAGGAAGTATGAAAGTTACAGAGCAGATCGATGCATTATCAGTAATGGCAGTAAACCCTATAGACTATTTAGTATCACCTCGTATATTTTCAGGAATTATAATGTTACCAATACTTACAATTATGGCAGATTTTTTAGGTGTTTTCGGTGGATATATAATAGGAGTATTAAAATTAGGACTAATATCAGGCACTTATATTTCTGGGGTAAAATTTTTACTTAGTACAAAAGATATTATAGGTGGAGTAATAAAATCATTATTTTTTGGAACCATAATAACATCGGTAGCGTGTTATAAAGGTATGAATGTAAAAGGTGGTTCAGAAGGTGTTGGTACTGCAACAACATCATCTGTTGTTGCAGCAATAATGTTAATACTAATTTTCAACTTTTTTTTATCAATTATAATTTTTAGCTAGGGAGTGAATAATAATGGGTGATATTACATTTTTCATGTTTATAATAATAATTATTTTATTTATAATGATAATGATTTTGTATTTTAAATTTAAGTATTTTTTTTATGTAGGAGATGCTTATATTAAATTAATTCAAAGTATTGTTTCAGAATTTGATTCTAAGGATCCTTACTTTAATGGGCATACTAGAAAAGTAAATGAATTGTCTTGTGAAATAGCAAAGCGACTTGGTATAAATGAAAGCGATTTTTATAAGAATATGAAATTATCTATATATATAAGCCAATTAGCAAAGATAAGAATACCAGAAAAAATACTATATAAAAGGGAAAAATTAACTGAAGATGAATTTAATGTTATAAAGAAAACACCAATTATCGCGTATAAAATTACAGAAAATAACTATTTTTTTAAAAAAATAAAAAATGTTGTTAAGTCAAAAAATGAAAAATATAACGGGAGAGGATATCCAGAAGGTCTATTAGGGGAAGATATACCTATTATGTCTAGGATAATAAATGTAGCAGAAGCTTATGATGCTATGGTATCAGAAAGACCATATAAAAAACCTTTAACAAAATCTGAAGCAATTGAAGAGTTAAAAAATCAAAAAGGAAAACAATTTGATCCAGAGGTAACAGATGTAATATTAGAAATACTGTTAGAAGAGGAATTAAATATATAATATTTTAATTTCAATAAGAAATGAGGTGAGTCTTTTTGAAAAAATATATAATTAAAGGAACAAATGAAGAAGAGATAATAAAAAAAGTTGCAAATCATTTTAATGTACCTATAGATTTTGTGAAATATGAAATAGTAAATCGTGAAAAAACATTTTTTGGGAAAACTAAAGAATTAACATTAAAGATTTGGATAGAGAAAACAGTAATAGATGTAGATGAGGTAGAATCTATTATAGTGGAGAAAGAAAAAGAAGTAGAAATAAAAGAAAAAATTGAAAAAAAAGAAAAATTTAATATAGAGATATTAAAAAGTGGAATTTTCATAACAATTCAAGAAAATTTTGAGTCTAATTCATCTAACGAAAGACTAATTATTAAAGAATTAGAGCGAAGAGAGATAAAAGATCCTAATTTAGAGAATGTAAAAAAAGCATTATATGAAAAAAAAGGTGAAAAGGTAAAAATTGCTGAATATGATAAATCTTATTATATTGATGCACTTTTAAGAATCGAATTAAGAAAAGATAATATGGAGGCTGTAATTGTTGCTTATCCACCTCATAGAGGAAACCATATATCAAAAGATCAAATTATGACTCTTTTAGCGGAAAATTCAATTTTATATGGTGTAGATAAAAATATAATAGACGAGATTGTAGAAAATAGAATATATGATAAAGAGATTATTGTAGCAAGGGGAAAACCGTCAGAAAAAGGTAAAAATGCAGAGATAATTACTTTATTTGATACATCAAGTGAGATAAAAATTAAAAAAGATGAATCTGGAAAAGCAAATTTAAGAGATTTAAACTTAATAATAAATGTGACAAAAGGGGAAAAACTTGTACAAAAAATATTTGCAACTAATGGTATAAAAGGTAAAAATGTATTAGGTGTGGAAATTATACCAGAGCCAGGTAATGATAAAAAAATATTTGTTGGAAAAAATACT
This sequence comes from Fusobacteriota bacterium, assembly GCA_012519615.1. Lineage (GTDB taxonomy): Bacteria > Fusobacteriota > Fusobacteriia > Fusobacteriales > JAAYPW01 > JAAYPW01. The sequence continues at coordinate 16,508 of JAAYPW010000064.1, read as the reverse complement.
AGCTTAACAGAAAATGAGGAATTTTTAATAGCAGATATAGACGGGCAATTAGTTGATGTAAATGGCAATATAAGTGTACAACCTTTATATACTGTAAGTGGAAATGTGGATTATTCAGTTGGAAATATTGAATTTAATGGAAGTGTACACATATTAGGAAGGGTATTAGAGGGATTTATAATTAAAGCAAAAGGCGATGTTATAATAGAGGAGATTGTAGAGGATGCAATAATTGAAACAGAGGGAAATGTAAAAGTTAAACAAGGAATTTTAGGTAAAGAGGATTTAAAAGGTTATATAAAAGCCGAAGGAAATGTTGAAGCGAAATTTATACAGTATTCTAAAATAGATTCAGGTGGGATTGTAGAAGCTATTGAAAATATTTTACATAGTGATATTAATGCAAAAAATGATATTATCTGTATAAAAGGTCGGGGAAAAATAATAGGGGGCTCTTTAATCGCTGGAAAAAATATTGTTACAAAATATGTGGGGACAGAATTTGGAATACTAACAGAATTAACTGTAGGTGCATTACCAGATATAATAGAAAAAAATAAATTAATAGATGAAGAACTAAGGAAAATTACAAAAGAGAAAGAGAGAACAGATACTGAAGCAGATAATCTTAGAATGCAAGAAATCCAAGGTAAACTGGATCCAAAATACAGAAACTTATTATTGAATTTAACAAAAAAGAAATTTGAGATAAATAAAAAAATTGTAGAATTAAGAAACGAAAAAAATATATTAGTAAATGCGTTAAATGAAGGCAGAAAGGGGAAAATACATGTTTTTAATGAACTATACCCTGGAGCAGTGATAAAAATTGGGGAAAATCAGCTGATAACAAAAGAAATATTTAGATTTAGTACTTTTTTCTTTGATAATGATAAAAAGGAGATATCTACATTACCGTGTGAATTAAATGAATAAATGTGAAAATAAAAAAGTTGCTATACATTATAGCAACTTTTTTATTTCTTATATATAAATTAATATTATTTATCTTTAGATTCTTTAAGTGAAACAGTTAAATTAAATATTGGATGTTCTTTTGTAGATAGTTTATCTGTACAGAAATAACCGTTTCTTAAAAATTGAAAATAACTAAGAGGTTCTGAATCAGAAATACTAGGTTCAATAAAACACTCTTTTTTTATTAATGAATCTTTATTAAAATAATCAGTAAACTCTTTATCTTCTGGGATGTCGTTTAAACTATCCACAGTAAGAATTTGTGAATAAATATTAGCAGTAGCCTTAACAGCATGTTTAGCGGATACCCAATGCAATGTCCCTTTTACTTTTCTACCGGGAACCCATCCACCTTTTGTTGTAGGATCGTATGAACATTGAATTTCAATTATATTTCCATTTTCATCCTTCACAAGGTTATCGCAGGTAATATGATAAGCATGTTGTAATCTAACTTCTGTACCAGGAGCTAGTCTAAAAAACTTACTCGATGGATTTTCCATGAAGTCATCTCTTTCAATGTAAATTTCTCTAGAAAATGGTATTTTTCTAGTTCCCATCTCATCTTTTTTAGGATGATTTTTAGCATCGAACCATTCCTCTTCGTTTTCTGGATAGTTTGTAATGACTAATTTAATTGGATCTAAAATGACCATAGCTCTACTTGCAATTTCATCTAATTCATTACGAATGAAAAATTCTAAATATTCATATTCTACTAAACTATTACTTTTTGAAACACCAATTGCATTTGCAAAATTTCTAATTGCAGCAGCAGGATATCCTCTTCTTCTCATTCCGGAAACAGTAGGCATTCTAGGATCATCCCACGAATCTACAAACTTATCATCTACAAGTTTTTTTAATCTTCTTTTACTAAGAACTGTTTTAGTAATATTTAACATTGCAAATTCAATTTGTTGTGGGTGATAGTGATCTAAAGAGAGATTATCTAGGAACCAATCATAAAGAGGTCTATGGTCTTCAAACTCCAACGTACATATAGAATGCGTAATTTTCTCAATATAATCTTCTATACCGTGTGCCCAGTCGTACATTGGATAAATACACCATTTATCTTTCGTGTTATGGTGGTATGCTTTTTGTATACGGTACATAACAGGGTCACGCATATTAACATTAGACGAACTCATATCAATTTTTGCACGTAAAACACAAGAACCCTCTGCAAATTCACCATTTTTCATTTTTTCAAAAAGATTAAGATTTTCTTCTATAGATCTATCTCTGTATGGGCTATTTTTACCAGCAACAGTTAGTGTTCCTTTATGTTCTTTGGATTCTTCGAAACTAAGGTCACATACATACGCTTTACCTTTTTTTATTAATTCTACAGCATAATTGTACATCATGTCAAAATAATCAGATGCAAAATAAAGATTATCACCGTAATCAAAACCAAGCCATTTAACATCATTTTTAATTGATTCTACAAACTCTGTATTTTCTTTTGTAGGATTTGTATCATCAAATCTAAGATTACAAGTGCCATTATATTGAAGCGCTAAACCGAAATTTAAGCAGATAGATTTTGCATGACCAATATGGATATATCCATTTGGTTCTGGAGGGAATCTAGTTATAACTTTCCCACTATGTTTATTGTCTTTAAGGTCTTTATCAATAATATTAGTTATAAAATTTGTCATTTTATTTTCGATATCTTTCATAAGAAATCCTCCTTAATTATGAAATTCTAGTTTATTAAATTATATCAGAAAATATGAAAAAAAGCAATGATTTTATATTGATTTTAAATATAGGGATAAAAATTAGATTTTATATTTAAATTTAATTTTTGTTTATATTTAATTTAAAATTTTCTATTAATGTAGAGAAATAATTTTATAATTAGAATTATCTATTTTTCAAATAACTTTATCTATGTTTAAAATAAAAACTGTAAAATCTTATTACTTTTATACATTCAGGATTTGTTTGCATAGTAAAAAATCTAAGCAACTAATATTTTCTAGAAATATTTTTGAGTAGATCACAAGTAATGAAGAGAAGTTTTATGCACTTAATATATATTCACTAATTATATTTCTAAATTTTGAAAATTACTTCGTAATGTTTTTTCATTGAGTATTTTTCTTTGTAAAAAAATAATACATTTGCATTTTATTTGGGATATAGACACCGTTACTTTAATTTAAAATTATTTAAAATATAATTATAATTAAAAAATAATGTAATTATTACAATTTTTCTTTAAAGAATATTAATGGTAATTGTTAAATGATTTTATCATTTATAAGAATTTATATTTATAGTTTAATATTTAAAAATAATTTGATAAAATACTTAAAATATGTTAAAATTAGTCAATTATAAAAATATTTACAAAGTATTTGTATAGAAAAATAGATGGAGGTTAAAATGGAAAAAAAAGGATATTTTGGTGATTACGGTGGAATATTTGTACCGAAAAACCTTGAAGAAAAATTATTAATAATAGGGGACGTTTTTGAGAAATTAAAAAAGAATGAAGAATTTAATAGAGAACTAGAGTATTACATAAAAAACTATATAGGTAGACCATCTCCACTTTATTATGCTAAAAATCTATCAAATTATATAGGAAGCAAAATTTATTTAAAAAGAGAAGACTTAAATCATACTGGTTCGCATAAAATAAATAATACAATAGGACAAATATTAATTGCAAAATATATGAATGCTAAAGAGGTAATAGCTGAAACTGGTGCCGGACAACATGGAGTAGCAACTGCAACAGCAGCAGCTCTGTTTGGTATAAAATGTAAAATATTTATGGGAAGAGAAGATATTAAAAGACAATCAATGAATGTTGAGCGTATGAAAGTATTGGGGGCAGAAGTAGTTCAGATTGATTCTGGTACTGGTACATTAAAAGACGCTGTAGATGGAGCACTAGGATATTATGTAGAAAATCCAGAAACATTTTATCTTTTAGGTTCAGCTGTAGGTCCTTATCCATATCCAGGAATGGTTAGATACTTTCAATCGGTAATTGGTAAAGAGGCAAGGGAACAAATTATTGCAGAAGAGGGGAATTTACCAAATAATATATTTGCATGTATAGGTGGTGGAAGTAATTCAATAGGATTATTTTCAGGATTTTTAGATGATAAAGATGTAAAAATATATGCAGCAGAAGGTGGGGGAAAAGGACTAACACTTGGTGAAACAGCAGCTACATTAACATTGGGAAAACCAATTGTATTTCAAGGGACGTATTCATATTGTTTAGTTGATGATGAAAATAATCCTGTAGATGCTTATTCAATATCAGCCGGACTAGATTATCCTGGTACAGGACCAGAACATTCCTATTTAAAAGATATAAAACGTGTAGAATATGTACCAATTACAGACGATGAAGCAATAGAAGGATTTAAACTTTTATGTAAATATGAGGGGATTATACCTGCAATAGAATCTGCACATGCAATTGCTCTTGCAGTAAAAACTCTTAAAGGAAAAAAAGATGAAGTAAGTATTGTAAATTTATCAGGTCGTGGTGATAAAGATGTAGGTAGATTCTAAAAAAATATAATTAATAGGAAAAAATAGTGTGGTGGAAATATGAATTATATTAAGTTAATATTAGTTATAGCCTTTGCTTTTAACTTTTTAACTTGTAGTAAAAGAGATGTAAGAATAAATGATATAATAATAAAACAATCTGGAGATCAAACAATATATTCATATGAAAAAGGGAGACTTTTATATAATAACGGTGTCCCTATTTTGTATTTATCCGGAAATAACTATGAGATGGGATATCAATATGGTATTTTATTAAAAGATGATATTAGAAAAATAGTAAAAAATATTACAGAGATAAAGAAAATATATATATCACAGCAACCATTTTATTATAGATTATTTTCAAATAATTATATAAATCATAAATTAAATAAAATAAGTAGTAGATTACCAGAAAAATATATTGAAGAGCTAAAAGGGATATCCGATGGAAGTGGGGTTGATATTAAAGATTTACTTTTTATAAATATAAGTGGAAATATTATACAAGGTAGATGTGCTTCGATCATAAGTTCTGATAATGGTAATATTATTCATGGTAGAAATTTTGACTTAATACCACATTTTTTATCTGATTATTTTGTAATAGTAAATTATAATGGTGAAAACCAAAATAGTTATACAAATTTTGGGATTATTTCCTATATAGGGTGTTTCCAAGGTATGAATAATAAAGGTATTTCAATATCTCTTAATTATGGTGAAGGTGCTTATAATAAAAAATACAATGGAATACCAATAGGATTTAAAATTAGAGAAATCCTAGAAATAAATTGTAATTTGGATGAAGTAAATAATTATATAAAAGAGAATAAAAATGATGAACCTGGTTCTATATTATCAATATGTAGTTTCAATGAAAATAGCGGAAGAATATATGATTTATATGAGAAAGAGAAAGTATTTACAGAATATAATATTGAAAAAAATAAACCTATCTATGAATTTAATGCAATATTTAACAATAGAAGGTTAGATGATAATTACACTTTGTCCAAAAAATATTTAAGCTTTGATGTAGGGCAATATGGAAATAATACATCTAGAGAATACCACGCAGAGAAGATAATACTGGAAAATAATGATAATTATAATAAAAATTTTTTATTTAATTTTTTACAAAATACAGATTTTTATAACTATAAACATTTTATTGGTTCAGGAAATTATCTCACAATATCAAACGAATTTACGTTATTTAGTTTAATATTTGATTATAATAATAGATCAGTATACTTCTCTAAAGGTAATTCATATGCAGGAAATGGAAAAATATATAAATATAATATTGATAATCAAGATATTTTAACTTTTAGAGATGAAGATATGCTATATTTAAGTGAAGAAATATCTATATTTAATACTTGGTTTGCAAAATATCAGATTGCATCACTAAAAAATCAAAAGAAAGAGTTAAAAACTCTATTTAATTCCGACGATAAAGAAATATTTCCTCAAAAAATCGTAGCATCTTACGTTTTTTATATAAATAATAAAAAATATATTGATAAAACTACAGTTTTGTATTACCTTAATAAAGGAATAGAGTTATTCCCTAATTATTACCTTTTTCACTCATTAAAAGGTGGTTTTTTTAATAAAGACAAAGATTATAAAAAAGCAATAGAGGAATATGAAAAAGCTTTAAATTGTGAAATAATATTTGAATTTAGTAAAACTAGTCTATATTATAGATTATTTGAGGTGTGTAAAAAATCACATTTAGATGAAAAACGAGATTATTATAAGGAAAAATTTATAGAATCATATAATGAAAACAGATTAAAATATAAAATTCCAAAATATATGGAAAAAAAGTATAAAGAAATAAATACTGTTAATTTAAAATAAAAATTTATAAAAGTAAAGTAATTTTATTAAGATAAATAATAAAAACTAAATTTAATTTTGATGAAAAGATTCATTAATATTATTAAAAAAACAAATTACTTTATGATATAATTTATTAGAAATTACTACTTTAATTTAAAATAGATAAAAAAAATAAGTGGAGGAAAAAATATGATTAAGAAAGTTTTATTAGTAATATTATTACCAATTTTTTTATTTGCATTTACAGGGTGTATTGACGATATAATAAGCGGTTCTGAAGATGAAAATCCGGTATATATTGGATTTGTTTCAAAAGAAATTATGTCAGAGGGTACAAAATTTTAATTTGTACATTTAGAAATAAATAATAAAAAAATAACAGATGAAAAAATAATCTATGTTCCTAAAGGGAAACAAAAGGTTAAAATTGTTTTCAAGGTTGGAGAAACTTATTATGAAAAGGAATATAAATTTAATAACGATAATGGAGCATCAATATTTATTAATACAACAGAACTAACTATATATGAAAATAAATAAAAATCTCACAACTAACAAGTTATTAATATTATATATATTAATAACTTGTTGGGAGGGATTAAAATGGATATGAAAAAAATTAAGGTAGTAGTATTATCTATTATGGTATTATTTATTTTTTCTGGTTGTTATTATGAATATAATAATTATAGTAATTATAATGATTATAGAGTTAAAATAAAAGTAGACGACTCCATATATTATGAAAATCATTCTAAATATCAGGCACTATATGCTGAATTTAGAGGACATAAAATATATGAAAATGATATATTCTATGTAGATGAAGGTATATATAGAATTAAATATACTTATCAAATGGATAATATTCTATATACAGATAATGTAAAAATCGAAGTATTTAGCGATACTGAAGTTAAAATTTCTGGTCATGAAGTAAGAATTTATTATTAAATTATGAAAAAAGAGATAGAATAAAAAGAAAAAGTGGAATAATAAAAGTGGTAGCAAGACCTGTAATACCAATAGATAATCCACTCATTGCACCTTCCACTTCCCCCATCTCTATAGCTTTAGAAGTACCAACAGCATGGGAAGCTGTACCTATTGCAACACCACGTGCAACAGAGTTATTAATTTTAAAAATACTACAAACTATAGGTGCATATATTGCACCTATTATACCTGATATTACAATTACAAAAACTGTAATAGATACAATAGCATCAATAGAGTAACTAATCTCTATCCCAATAGGTGTTGTAACTGATTTAGGTAGAATAGATTTAATAACATCCATATTTAAATTTAAAAGTTTTCCAAGTACGAATACACTAACAACAGCAGTTACTGATCCAACAAAAATTCCACTTAAAATTGCTTTATAATATTTTTTTAGATATTTTATCTGGTTATATAGTGGAATTGCTAATACTACTGTTGAAGGTTTTAAAAAAAATTCAATCATACTTCCACCTTTCAAATAAGACTCTAGTTTTATATTAAAAATCATTAAAAAACTAATAATAATAACTGAACTTACTAGTATTGGATTAAATAAAGAAATTTTAAATTTGTTGTAAAAAGATTTTGCGATCCAAAAAGCCAATATAGTTATTACAATTCCAAAACTTGGCTCATTTAGTATTTTTTCCATGTTTTTCACCCTTTTTTATAATATATTGAACAGTATATCCTGTTACAACCATAACCAAAATAGTTGTAAAAATACAGATAAATAGAATCTTACCCCATTCATCTTTAAGTAAATCAAAAGAAGAAATTAATTTCACACTAGGAGGAATAAAAAAGAATGCCAGATTTGCAAGTATAAATGTACTAAGTAGTTCAATTGTTTGGACAGTAATAATTTTAAAATTTAGTAGAAGAAATAAGATAATAATACCTAAAATACTACCAGGTATAGGAATGTGAAGAATATTACTTATAAACTCTCCTAAAAGTAAAATTGATAATAAAACTAAAAATTCCTTTAAAATTTTCATATACATTCTCCTTATAAACTTTCTTAATTTTCTAAATTATACTACAACTAAATAATTTTTTCAAGAGATATAAATTGTTAAATTATTTAAAGATAAAATTCTTGAGTGTATAAATAATATATGGTATAATATTAAAAAAAATAGGGAGATGATTATTATAAACAATAAAGTAGATTTTAAACCGGGAAATTTTCTATATCCGGCACCTGCTGTAATGGTAAGCTGTGGTGATAATATAGATAATCTTAATATCATAACTATTTCTTGGACAGGAAATATATGTACAAATCCTGCAATGGTATATGTATCGATCCGTCCAGAGAGATATTCATACAATATAATTGAGAGAACACGTGAATTTGTGATTAATCTTACAAACGAAGATTTAACCTTTGCGTGTGATTTTTGTGGTGTGAAATCTGGTAGAGATGTAGATAAATTTAATTATCTTAAGCTAACAAAAGAGAAAGCAAAAAAAATTAATTCATATATTATAAAAGAGAGCCCTGTAAATATAGAGTGTAAAGTAAAAGATATAATTAATATAGGCACACATAGTATGTTTGTTGCAGATGTGGTAAATATACAAGTAAATGAATCTTTACTAGATAGCACAGGGAAATTCCATTTTAATAATTCAAATCCAATTGTATATTCACACGGAGAGTATAGAGGTATAAAGTCGGAAACTATTGGTACATTTGGATATTCTATAAAAAAGAAAAAATAAAACTTGTATATGCTAAAAAAATATGTTAGAATAAATGTTAATCTAATATAGGGTGGCGATTGTATGGTAATAAAAAATAAGTATGGACACACTTGGTGGGGAAAAGAGTGGTTAAATGCTTTTAGTAATATTGATATACAAAATAGATTAACACATGGAAAATCTTACTTAAACAATTCTGAAAACATTAGAGATATAGTGATTACAGGTGAAGGATTAGTAGCTAGTGTAAAAAGCGATAAACCTAAACCCTATACAGTTAAAATAAAAATGAAAAATTATACAAACGATGACAAATTTAAAATATTAGAAATTTTAAATAAAAACAAAAATTATATATCATCAATGCTATTAGGGAAAATAAATGAAGAATTTATAGATGAGTTAAAGAAAAATGAAATAAAAATATTTCCTAAAAACTGGAGTGATATTGAAGCTAATTGTGATTGTGATGATTGGGCTGTTCCGTGCAAACATATTGTTGCGGTAATGTATATTATAGCAAATAAAATTGACAAAAATCCATTTCTTATTTTTGAAATACATAATTATAATATAAAAAGTGATTTAGAGAAACACGGATATGATTTTAGCAGTAGTAGTACTTTTATTAATAATCCATATGAAACAATTGAAAATAAAAAAATAGAAAAGAAAGAAAAGTCATACAAAAAAATTGATTTCTCTAAAATAAATGATATTAAAAATAAAATTTTTAGCTTGCTAAATGAAAACCCACTTTTTAATGAGGGAAAGGATTTTAAAAAAATACTAGAAAGCTACTACGATGATATTTCAGAAAAAGCTGATAGTATCATTGAAAATAAAGATATAAGTTATAGTTGTAAAACATATGATTTAAAAGATGTTGATTTTTATATAAGTCAAAATTTTGATTATTTTTTAGGTAAACTTAATTGTAACAACAAAAATTATATATTTTCAGTAGCAAATCTTGATAGACTAATGCATTTTTTTGCAAATAGTTCAATTGAAGAGAGAGATACGTATAATGATAGAGTAAAAAGCATATATAATATATATAATTTTTCTTTAGTACTTGCAAAAAATAATGCCTTTGTTCCAGAAATATTATTTATTTCAAAAAATAATTACAGAATAAGATGGATACCGGCATTATTTGATGAACATATTAAAGAAATTTATAATTCAATTGTAGAAAATATTGATCAAGTTATTTTAAAAAATGTAAAATTTGAAGAAGAGGGTAAAATTGTATATGAACTTACAAAAATGGACCAACGTTTATCAAATATTGAATCGAATAATTTAAAAGAGTATAAATACATTATTGAAAAAATGTATCTAGAAAGATATATTAAGAAATTGGATACTATATTAGGTAAAAAAGAGTATACAATATCACAGGATATACCGACTAAATATGTACTTGAAGAGATCTATTCACAAATAAATATTACTGATTTGTATAAGAAAGAATCTCTTAAAAAAATATCAGTAGAGGAGTCTATTAATGAGATTGTAAATATCTTTATAACATACTTTAATTTAGGGATTACAACAAAAAAAATAGGAATAAGCGATGATAAAATATTAAAAACATTTTTTTATGGTGAACGATACGAGGTTTCTAATTTTTATGAATCAGAAATTCCTGAAAACATAAAGCAATGGTTAGATAAACTACATATTACAAATAAAGAATATAAAACATATGTAGCATTCAATGAAAATTCTAAGATGTTTAATTTAGAATTAAAATTTAAGAAGAATGATTTAGATGAGAATTTTTTTACTATAAAAGATGTTTTCACCGATAAAAATTATGAGGATTATAAAATAGATATACTAAAAACTGTAGGTATTTTATCTGAAATAGATCATGAATTTTCTAATGTATTAATGGATATGAATAAAACGAGCATCTCTTTTTCAATAGAAAAACTAAGTAATATTTATTTTGAAATTATACCATTACTGAAAATGCTTGGGATTTCTATAATTTATTGTAATAGTTTAAATCAAATTTATGAACCTACCTTAGAAATCAATTTGGATATTGAAAATATTGAAAATAAAGAGTATTCTTATAATGATTTGGAGAAAGAGATTAAGTTAATATATAAAATTATGATTGACAATAAAGAGATATTGAAAAAAGAATTTACAGAAATGTCAAAATATAAAAATAGTTTTATAAAATATGAAAATAAATATGTATATATTTCTGAAGAAAAAATAAAAAAAATTAAAGTAGCGTTAAAAGATAAAAAAATATCTTCTGCAAAAATGCTCATGCTAATTATATCAAAAGAATATGAAGGATTTAAAGTTAATATTTCAACAAAACTTGAAGATTATGTGAAAAATTTATTTGTAATAAAAGAAATTTCTTTACCGAAAAATCTAAATGCTACTTTACGACCATATCAAAAAAGAGGTTATGAATGGTTATATAGAAATTATAAGGCAGGATTTGGTAGTATTTTAGCAGATGATATGGGTCTTGGTAAAACTATTCAAATCATTACATTACTTCAAAAATTAAAGGAAGAAAAAAGATTTGTAAGTAAAAAGACTTTGATTGTTGTACCTACTACACTAATGTCTAACTGGGAAAATGAAATAACTAAGTTTTCTAAAAATTTAAAATATTATACTTATTATGGAAATAATAAAGATACAAATTTTAAAAAAGTAGACATTGTTATTACAACTTATACAACATTACGAATGGATTATGAAAACTTAAAAGATATTAAATGGCGATGTCTAATAATTGATGAAGCTCAAAATATAAAAAACTCAGATACATCACAGACGAAAATATTAAAACAGGTAGAAGCTGAATCAAAAATTGCAATTACAGGAACACCAGTTGAAAACAGATTAACAGAATATTGGAGCATATTTGATTTTATAAATGAGGAGTATCTAGGAAATTTAAATAATTTTAAAAAAACATTTGCAACACCAATTGAGATTTATAGGAATAGTAGTGTATTAAAAAAACTTAAAAAAATAACGGAACCATTTATTTTACGCCGTTTAAAAACGGAAAAAAACATAATAAGTGATTTGCCTGATAAAATTGAAATAGATAAATATGTAAAATTAAGTAAACATCAGAAAGAATTGTATAATAAAGTATATTCAAAATATATTGAAATTATAGAGGGAAATGTTGAGAAAAAAATACATATTTTTTCAGCAATTAATGATCTGAAAAAAATATGCAATCATCCAAATCATTATTATAAATCAATGAAATATAATTCTGACTATTCTGGAAAAACTAAAATTCTTATGGAACTACTTGAAAATATTTATCTAAATTCAGAAAAAGTTATTATTTTTACACAGTATAAAGAGATGGGGATCATCCTAAAAAAAATGATAGAAGATAAATTTCAAAATGAAGTCTTATTTTTACATGGTGGTTTAAATGTGAAATCTAGAAATGAGCTATTAGAAAAGTTTCAAAATGAGACTGATTCAAATACTTTTATATTATCCCTAAAAGCAGGTGGAACTGGATTAAATTTAACAAGTGCCAAATATGTTATCCATTTTGATCTATGGTGGAATCCTGCAATTGAATCACAAGCAACAGATAGAGCATTTAGAATAGGGCAAGAGAAAGATGTCATTGTATATAGATTAATTACAAAAGGAACATTTGAGGAAAAAATAAATGAAACTTTAAAAAATAAAAAAGAGATATCAGATATTGCACTAGCTAATAACGAAAAATGGATTGGAGATTATTCTGTGGAAGAATTACGTGAATTTTTTAGTTTAACAGAAGGTAATGAATAACAATTGTTTAAATTATATTAATGCAAGAAAACAATATTTTAATAAATTATATATATGAATTAAAAAACTAAAAAGAATAAAAATCTATCTTGGAAATTGTAAAGAATAATTAAATTATATTAATGATTGAATGGAATTTTTAAAAATATGAGACAAAATTAGTCCTTTTTGCTTATAATGTTTGGTCTAGTTTTATCTTGTAAATTAAATATATTTAGCTATATTTAACTATATAAAAATATTATAAGGAACATTAGAATAAATCTAAAATAAACATATTTCGGAAATTAATATGTTAACAATTAAAAAAAACTGGAAACAAATCTTTATACTATAGCTAGTAACTAAATAGAATATTAAAAATAACAAAAAAACATAATGTAAATGTTCCAATATATTAAAAGATAATGATAAATACGTAAATCGTGTGAAAATACTTAAATATTCATATGTGTGATGTAGTTAACATAAATTAAATAATTTAAAAATGATTTGTAAAATTTTCATATAAAAAAATTATAAAATCTAAATTAAGAAGAAAAAATAGAAAAAGATTGTATAGGGAGGAAAAATGCAATATAAAATGGTAGTTATGGATATTGATGATACTTTACTTGATAATAAACATAATATTACTTTAAAAAATAAAAATGCTATTAAAAAAGCACAAGAATCTGGAATTAAAGTAGTACTTGCTTCAGGACGTCCAACTTTTGGGATGGAAAAGATCGCAAAAGAGTTAGAGCTTGATAAATATGAGAGTTATATAATCTCATTTAATGGGGCAATTGTTACAGAAGCAAAAACAGGTAAAGTATTATTTGAAAAAGCGTTATCAAAAGAAACTGCACACAAATTATACGATATAAGTAAAGAGTATAAGGTTGATATCCATACATATCTTGATGATGATATTATTGTATCAAGAAGTAATGAATATACAGATATTGAAAATGAGATAACTGGTATGAATGTAAAAGTTGCAGAAAACTTTAAGAAAACAGTAGATAGAGATGTTGTAAAATTAATAATGTTAGAAAATCCTGATTATCTAAAAAATGTAGAGGAAGATCTAAAGAAAAAATTATCCAATGAATTAAGTATTACTATTTCAAAACCATTTTTTTTAGAATTTACAGATAAAGGGATTAATAAGGCTACAGGTATTGAGAATCTTATTAATCGTATTGGAATAAAAAAAGAGGAAGTAATAGCTATAGGCGATAGTTATAATGATTTGGAAATGATTCAATATGCAGGACTTGGTGTTTGTGTAGATAATGGATATGATGACATAAAAAAACATGCTAAATATATTGCAAAAAGCAATGAAGATAGCGGTGTAGCAGAAGTTATTAATAAATTTATATTTAATAATATAGATTAGGCTTATTGTAAAAAAGAGGTGAGTGTTATAGAAAAACATATATTAAATTCATATGAAGAATCATTAAATATAATACAAAATTTTATAAAAAACAGAAAAAATATTGATTTAACAAAGCAAATTGGGGAAAAAATATCTGAAATTTTTAAAAATGGTAATAAAATCATAATTTGTGGAAACGGTGGAAGTGCTTGTGACGCAATGCATTTTGCAGAAGAATTTACTGGAAGATATAGAAAAAATAGAAAAGCACTACCTGTAATAAGTTTAACAGATTCGTCACATATTACTTGTGTTGGAAATGATTATGGATTTGAATACATATTTTCCCGTGGGGTGGAAGCTTATTGCAAAAAAGGTGACATGGTAATAGGGATATCAACTAGTGGAAACTCAGAAAATGTGATAAAAGCTATTGAAAAAGCTAAAACATTAGATGCGTATACATTTTCTCTTCTTGGAAAAGATGGAGGAAAAATAAAAGGAATGTGTGATTATGAATTTATAATACCTGGTGAAACCTCAGATAGAATACAGGAACTTCACATGATTATTTTACATATAATAATAGAATCAGTAGAAAGAATACTATTTCCTGACTTGTACTAATATTAGCATATTATACAAATTAGTATACGTTAATACGAAAAAAAGTCAAAATTAAATTAAAATGAAAAAAAATTAATAATTAATTGAAAAAGAATGTTTTATGTGGTAAAATTAAATAAATAGAATAAAAAAGTAGCAACAATTGTTACTTTTTATTTTGTTTTTTTGTAATATAGTATATAACCATTATGATTTTAAAGGAGTTTGGGATGGCTTACGCAGTAATTACAGGAGCTACAAGTGGATTAGGATTAGAATATGCGAATATTCTAGCTTCGTATGGGTATAATATCATTATGATTGGGAGAAGAGAGGGTAAACTAGAAAAAGAAGCAGAAAAAATTAGAAATAGATATAGTAAAAAAGTAAATACAGTAGTTTGCGATTTATCAATAAAATCTGATATTAATAGACTTCTTATTTATTTAGATGAAAAAGATAAAGAGGAAGAGATCTTTTATTTTATAAATAATGCAGGATTTGGAACTAATATAGACTTTTTTTCTGATGAATTTAAACACCAAAGAAAAATGTTACAAGTACATATTGAAGCACTCACAAAATTAACTCATTTTATAGCACCGAAAATGGTAGAAAGAGGCTCTGGAAATATAATAAACGTATCTTCTTTAGCATCTTTTTTGCCTTTACCACGAAGTCCTTTTTATTGTTCAACAAAAATGTTTATTAATACTTTCACTGAATCAATATACCCTTATTTAAGAAAAAATGGTGTTAATATTCAAGCAGTTTGTCCTGGATTCATAAAAACAGAATTTCATTCTAGGCAAAATTTAGATATAAAAAATCTTAAAAAAAACTTTTTAATAACATGGATGGAACCAAAAAATGTTGTTGAATTATCTTTGAAAAATCTACATAAACCGATATATATTCCACATATAAAAAATAAAATTTTATTTATAATAATAAATTTAATACCTAAGAAATTATATTATAAAATTGCAGAATCTTTAGGCGATGAATATAAAAAAATGGGAGAATGATTTATGAAGAAAAAATTTATAATTTTTATTATTATTATTATATTTACAGGTTGCCATAAATCGGAAAAACATCTTATATATAGTATAAATGGAACTAAGTATATTACTGATAATAAAGGGACGGCTTCGTGGTATGGAAAAAAATTTCACGGTAGAAAAACAGCTAATGGTGAAATATATAATATGCATAATTTAACAGCTGCTCATAAAGAACTCCCGTTTGGAACATTTGTTAAAGTTACAAATATAAAAAACAACAAAAATGTAATTATCAGAATTAATGACAGAGGTCCATATAAAAAAAATCGTATACTTGATTTATCTTATGCAGCTGCTAAAAAACTCGATATGATAAATGATGGAATTGCAGATGTTAAACTAGAAATTGTAAAAAGAGGTGAAAAATGATTGTATAAAGATTTAAAAGAAACTTATAAAAAATTATATGAGGAAATAAATAGTAAATTAGAGTTATTTAGTAATGTTTGGAAAAATAGTAGCGAAAAAGAACTTTTTATGGAAATTGCATTTTGTATTTTAACTCCACAATCAAAAGCTAAAAATGCCTGGGAAGCTATTAAAATTTTAAGTAATGATGATCT
>JAAYPW010000063.1 GCA_012519615.1 Fusobacteriota bacterium | reverse complement strand
CGATATTTGTCATCATATACATATGCAATAGTGTGTAGAAGTCTTTCATCCTCTAGTTTATCTACTATTTGCTCGAAATACATTAGACTTTCATCTACATCATTTTTCTTGTCTGCTACTATCCCACCTGCATATAGTGGTAGATATTGATCATCGGGGTTATAAATAATCCCACGTGCAATAATCTCCATACCGTAGTCGTGACGATTGCTAGTACGAATTAGCGCTAGTACAGAGCTACTGTAATAATAATTTGTAACGAAGTATGGATCCAGATAACTCATCATCTCAGAGTTGAGCTTTTGCTGTTCCACATCTCTATCATGTCCACCAACATCAAGTATCTGCTTCATCCATAGCATACTTCTACCGAGTTTTTTAAGTCCTACCATTTTTAGGTTCATTGTTGCTACAGTGTTACCTTCTTTACCATTATACTCCATGATCTTCACTTCATCATCTTTAAGTGTCATATAGACATTGGAATTAGCATAAAGAAATACTGCAATTAAAAGAAAAAATAGTTTTTTATAATTTTCTGTTATAAAAGTTTTCATCTTTCACCTCGTTGTTGTATATTAATATATAGCAATTAGCTTTCTTTTTTTTTATTTTTTCGTTTTTTTTCAAAACAATCTTCTTAAAGTTAGTGTTTTAAGGTTCTTTTTTTTTTTTTTAAACTTTTTTCTTCCCATTTTTATCAATTTTTCATAATTATTTTACCGTCTAAATGTACTTTAGATTTTTCATAAAATATTCTTCGTCATATCTATTTCTCTATATAAAGCTTATATTTACTGGTGTTCCGGTTGTTGTACAGGCATTTCCCCATCTTGTACATGTGGGATTATTTTAACCTCTCCTCCGGCTATTGCCTCCCCTTCTCCTAAAAGGAGAGGCTTTTTGTAACGGTTCTAAATTTCATCTATGTTTTTCATAGGCTCTACCTCTGGGAGAGCTGGCACATAGTTTGGCTTTTGCAAAAATATGTGACTGAGAGGGTTATATTTCTTTTTCATTAATAATTTTATTCTTCTTTAAAAAATCATGATTTTATTATGTTTTTGTTTTTGTAGGGGCGAACCTATGTGTTCGCCCTTGTTTTAGTTTTCTTCATTTCATTATTTCGATTATTAAATGAACATGATCCGACATAATTACATATTCATTTATTTTTATGTTTTTTCGTATTTCATTTGTTTTAATTATTTCATTTTTTACAATTTCACCAAATGGGGTTAATTTTATAATTTTATCAACGTTTTTTTATTTTGGTTTTTTCGTGCATATCGTAATGCAATTATAATTTTATTAATGAAAATTTCTGCTAAAAATTGCATTTATAAAATTAATAAATAACAATTTTTTTATAAGATAAAAAATATTGGCGGCAGAATATTGCATAATTTCAACTGTTTTATTTGTATTATTATGCAATATACGAAAGCAAGAGCACGCGGCATTTTTTGCTTAGTTTTTACTGGCTCCAATATTTCTACGAAATATTAGTCGCTTAGCTTTTTTTGGCTCTGCCAAAAACGCCTAGCTATAGAAAAAAAGTAAGCAGATTTTAAATTTTAAAAAAAAGAAATTTTCTTTTTCAATTTCATCTTATCTTTTCATAGGCGCTACCTCTTAGGTTTGCTTTCGAGTATTATTTCATAATACTCGAAAGCCGATATTTTACTACGTAAAAATCGTAGCTATCACTTTAGTGACTGAGATGGTTATTTATCTTCTCCAGCTCTACTAATCTAGACAAGGGGCAGAGGTGATATTAATTTTTAAATCTTCTTTTTGTAAAATACAAGATTTGTTATAATTAATATAATTAAAGCATAAGAAACTACATATATAGATATAGTTAGAGGTTCATATGAAAGCTTTTCATGACTAAGGATATCTCTATAGTTTAATATATTGTATTTTGGCAATACATAATACATAATATCAAATAGCCATTTCACAGCGACATTTGTTTGTTTCGTAGCGAAATCTCTAATATAAGTAGCTCCGTGTGCTGCTACATATATTGATATGGTAAATATATTTGCACTCATTATAGAATACGATAACACAGAGAACATTACACCGATAAATGCAAGTATCCCTAATTTTATAAATATAAATATTAATGCATAGATAAACCAATTTGTAAATACCCATTTTTGCCATAAAAGTACAAACATAAGTATCATTCCAAGAGAAAATACGTTCAGTGCAATAATTGCAAGTATCCCAAATATTGTCCCTGTAATATACATCCCACGACTTACTGGTTTTGTTAGGATTAGGTATATTGATTTTTCATTTTTATCTTTAATAAATTGTGATGCTGATATAAATATCGTCATTATAAGCACGAAAAACTCAATAAGAGCAAGTCCTGTATCCATTATTACAGTATTACTCTCATATATTGCGATATCTTTTAATGATACAATTACCAAAATTATAAAGAGTGCAAACATTGCAAAACCTTTAAACATTTTATTTGATATATTTTGTAGTACTGTAAATTTTGCCACAGAAAATAGTTGTTTCATCTATTTATCACCTACTGTTTTATCATTTTCTATTATATCAATGAAATACTTCTCTAAGCTAACTTCTTCCTCTTTAATAGATACAATATTTATATTATTTTCTATAAGTTTCTTCAGAATTTTATTAAATTCATTATTTCCTACCATTTTTTCATAAAACTCCCCGTTTTTTTGGAACTCTTTATACTCGTTTGCAATTGTAATAATATGGTTACCTGTTTTACGAAGTTTATCACAATTTACATCAAGTATATCTTTCACATATCCATTATGGATAATTGCTATTCTATCACCGATTTTCTCTACATCGCTTAGGATATGGGTATTTAGTACAATTGTAGTACCCTCTTTTTTCAATTTTGTAATTAACTCCATTATCTGAATACGCCCTTTAGGATCAAGCCCAGACATAGGTTCATCTAGTAATAATAATTTCGGAGAATTCATAATTGCCTGTGCTATCCCTACTCTTTGTACCATCCCTTTTGAGAATTTTTCTAATTTATCATTAATTCTACTAGAGATCCCAAGAATCTCTAGACTTTCCATAATTTTTTTATTTTTTTCCTTGCGACTCATATTATATAAGTCTCCATAAAAATCAATTAGAGTTTTCAATTTAATATCTTTTGGGTAATAAGATATCTCTGGTAAATATCCAATATTATAAAAATCTTCTCTTTTTAGTTTATCTCTACCAAATACTTCGATTTTCCCACTATCTGGCTCGATTAATCCAAGTATTGACTTCATAATAGTTGTTTTTCCAGCACCATTTAGTCCAATTACAGAGAAAACTTCCCCTTTTTTCACATTAAATGATACATTATTTACACCTACTTTTATTTTATCCCCTTTTATTCTATCGAAAATGTCGGCAACTTTATAAGATTTATTTAGTTTATCAATATTTATTATGTTTTCCATTTTGCATCTACTGTATAGCTACAGTATCCTCCTTTCAATATAGATATAAATTTACCCCTAAACTTCTTAACCTGCAATATCTGCAATTTTAAACATTGGTAAGAACATTGCAACAACTATAGTTCCTACTACAATTGCCATTACAACAATTGCAAGAGGTTCCATTGCTGATACTAGAGCTTGTACTGCTTCTTCAACTTCCCTTTCGTTAAAGTCTGCTACTTTATCAAGCATTGATGTAATTGCCCCTGATTCTTCCCCTATTTGTATCATTTGAGTTACCATTGTAGGGAATTCTCCACTTGCTTCCAATGGTTCTGCAATTGTGTTTCCCTCTTTAATACTCGCTTTTGCCACAAGTATAGCTTCTTCATATACAGTATTATTTACTGTCTCTGCTACTATATCAAATGCAGTTAGTATAGGAACTCCACTTTCTAATAATGTTGCCATTGTACGAGTAAATCTCCCAACTGCTACTTTTCTAATAAACGCACCGATTAATGGCATTTTTAATAGTAATTTATCTTTTGCACGACGCCCTTTATCTGTTTCAATATATTTTTTTGCACCAATAATTATCCCTGCAATAATCATCATTACTAGCCACCAGAATACTTTCAAGAAATCACTTAGGTCAACAATAGCTTGTGTAAGTCCTGGTAATTGCATCCCAGCTTCAGTGAACATTTTTGTAAATGTCGGTACAACTAATGTAAGTAGTAAAAACGTAATAGAGAAAGCAACAACCATAACGATAATCGG
>JAAYPW010000062.1 GCA_012519615.1 Fusobacteriota bacterium | reverse complement strand
CATCTTTTTCTTTTTTATTTTCATATGTTATTATTGATTTATCATCTAATATATTATTTGTATCTGTAAATGGTGTATCATCAACAATTTTAACTTTATATCCTTTCTTTCGTGCGTAATTTACCATATCTTTTGTTCCAGTTGAATTCATAATGTTTCCATGAAATGCAATAACTAATTTAACATCAGGATTATCATCTAGCATTTTTCTATTTCTAATAGGACCAGCTTTTTTCCCGTACATACTCCAATTTGCAGAATATTCCATACAATTTATATTTATTTTTTTGGCAATCTGTTTTGCCAAAGAATCAGCCCCTTTTGCTCCACCTTGAACTATGCAATCAGGATTTATTTTTTCAATTAATATTCTCATTTTTTCATAATAATCATAATCTCTTCCACCACAGATTAGAATTTTGTTTTTAAATTCAATATTATTTAATTTTTTTTCTTTTAAGTTGTACTCCATTTCATCTTCAAAAATATTATAATAGAATTTTTTTGCATCATTTACACATACTTCTTGAAACATTTTTTATTCCTCCTATTTAAAATCACTAAATATAATAAAAAATAGATAATGCTCTATTTTTTTAATAAAATCAACTATAGGATCAATTTGTCTTAGTATTGCTATTGGCACAGCCACACAAAAAAATCCTAATAAAATATATAAAGTTTCCTCTTGTTGCATAAATTCGTAAAATGGTAAATTTGATGCAGAATATAATATAATTAACATTAGAATAAATATAATAGTACTAACAAAATATACTATTGTACTAATAAATTTTATAAACAAACTTAAATATAATAGTATTTCTGAAAATAAAAATAATATAGGCAGTGCAAGTACAATGGCTTTTATTAACATAAATATTGTTTTAATAAGATAGATTTTAGATTTATAGATTATTTTTTGCTTTTTACTTAAATTGTTGTAGGTGTTTATTTTATTAACTTTTTCTGCATATTGTTTTATCTCTTCAAACTCTTGTATTTCTTGATATCGTTCTATTATTTCTTCATATTTTTTTAATTCTTCGCGTCTTCTTATTTCATTTTCTGATTTTAACTTATCAACATATTTTTTTATTTGTTCAAATTCCTCTATTTCTTTATGTCGTCTTATCTCTTCTTCATATTTTTTTCTTTCTTCATATCTTATTTTATCTTCTTTCTCTTTTTTTAATTCTTCCTATATTTTTAACTCTTCTTCCTTATTTTTAACATATTCATTACTATTGTTATCTGATTCTTCATTAATTTTATGATTTTTTTCTAAAAATTAATATGCAGTTTTTATTTCTCTAAATTTTTCTTCAATTAAATCTTTATGGGGATTAGATTCATTTAAGTCTGGATGATATTTTTTAGCTAAATTTTTGTATGCTTGTTTTATATTATCAAAGCTTGAATTTATATCTACTTCAAGTATTTTATAATATTTATCCACCTCGTTTCCTCCTTCTATAAATAACTATAAATATATTTCTTAAAAATTTAAGTATATCATTTTTTTCAATTTTTTTCAATTTATTGTATTAATCTTTTTTTTATTTAATTTGTGATATTTTTTTTAGATTTTAAAAATATCGTAATTTATTTTCAAATTCCTTATACAATACTCTTTTACATAATATTTTTAATAAAAAAAGACTAGGAATATTTCCTAGTCTTAATATAATTTTAATAATTTTAATTTACTTTCCAATCAGGTTCTATGTGACCATATTCATTATTTTTTTTCTTATAAACTACATTTAAACGTTCTGTTTTTTCATTCATAAAAGCATAAAACATTTGATCCATAGTTTCCATTTGTAATATAGCCTCTTCTACGCTCATAGGTTTTGGAAGAATTAATGTTGATTTTACAATTTTAGTAAAATCATGTTCTTCTTTTATTTTTTCAACATTTATATCTTCTATTGAGAAATTGCTTTCTTTAACATTAATCTGATTATGTTGTCTACTTTTTAATTTTTCTTTGTATTTTTTTAACTGATTTTCTAAAATATCTGTAACTTCATCTATTGCTGCATACAATATAGATTCTGTAGCTCTTGCTTTTAACTTTGTACCATTTGCAAACACTAAAACATCTGCTGTGTGCTGCTCACCTTCACTTTTACTTTTTTCTACTGATAAAGTAACATCAATTTCTATAATACTGTCAAAATATTTTTTTATTCTACCTATCTTTTTTTCAGCATAATCTCTTATTGCTTCAGTTACATCTAAATGTCTCCCACTTATTATAATTCTCATAATTATCGACTCCCTTCATCATTTTATTGTATAATATAATGTATTTTCTGTAAAAAATTATATGTATATAATAATATACTATTTTTTTTTTAATTTCCTTCTTTTAATATAATTATTTATTTTTAATCTAGTTTTTTTATTAAAATTATTTTTACTATATTATTTTCATCTGTTTCATATATAACTTTATCCATGAGATTATGAATTAGAAATATACCTCTTCCTTCTGCATCTAAATCTTCCACAGATTCAACCTCTTTTAACATTGTATGTTTTTTTATAGATTCATACGTTAAATAATTTCCCACATATTGAAATTCTATCAATAGTTCACTATAATTAGACACACCAATTTTAAATAGGATATCCTCTTTATCTGCCACTATGCCATGTTCAATTATATTCGCAATAACTTCATTTATTACAATTTCAGTAAAAAAAATTGTATTTTCACTAATATCGTTTTTCAGAGCTATTTTTTTAAAAAATTCTCTTCCTTTTTTTATATCTTCATAATATTTTTTTAAAGTTATAGTTTCCATAATCATACTAAAACACTTCCTCTATTTTTCCTTTTTTTAGATACATTTTTTTATCTGCTTTAGAAGCTAATTCATTACTATGTGTTACTACAATAATGGTTTGATTCATCTCCGTATTTATTTTTTTAAAAATATTATTTATTGTACCACTTGTTTCTTCATCTAAATTTCCAGTTGGTTCATCAGCTAATAATATAGACGGATTATTTATAAGTGCTCTAGCAATTGCAATTCTCTGTTTCTCTCCACCTGATAGTTCACTTGGTTTATGTGTAAATCTATCGCCTAATTCCATTTCATTTAAGAGCAATTTTGCTTTTTTTTCAATATTTATTTTCATATCAAAATTAGATATTAGTGCTGGTAGCATTACATTTTCCAAAGCAGTAAACTCCGGCAATAAGTAATGAAATTGAAATACAAATCCAAGTGTTCTATTTCTCATTTTATCTCTTTCACTCTCTTTTATATTCTTTACTTCATTTCCATTATAAAATATTTTACCGGTATCTGGTGTATCTAACATTCCGATTAAATTTAGTAATGTACTTTTCCCAGAACCAGATTTTCCTAATATTGATAAAAATTCACCTTTATACACTTCCATATTTAAACTTCTAATAATTTCTAATTTTTCTGTTTTTTCTTTATATGATTTGGAAACATTTTCTAGTTTTAATATTATCTCACTATTCATATCTAAGTGCCTCCACTGGTTTTAATTTTGCTGCTTTTCTTGCAGGTAAAAGACTTGATAATAATACTATTGCCCATGTTCCTAATACTATAATAAATATCTCTTTTATAGAGATTTCCATGGGAACTTTATCAATATAATATATATCTACCGGTAAATTAAATGAGAAATTTTTTAAATAGAAAATTATAACTCCTGATAATATCATCCCTAAAATTATTCCACTTCCCCCTAATATTATCCCTTCATATAGAAATATCCTTAAAACTTGATTACTACTACATCCAAATGAACGAAGTATTCCAATATCTTTTGTTTTTTCTCTTACCAGAGTATTTAGTATTACCCCAACAACAAAACCAGATATGATAATTATAAGAGATAATAATATTATCATAACAGTTTTTTCCAGTGCAAGTGCATATAAAAGATTTTTATTCATATCTCCCCATGTTCTTGTGGTTAGTGTACTTATTTTATTAATTTCTAATGCAATTTTATCAGCACTATATACATCATTAATCATTACATCTATTTCAGTTGCTATATCGTCAGAACCTGTAAGATATTGTACAGATATCATTGGTACAATTACAAGAGTTGTATCAAAATCATAATACCCAGAATGAAAAATACCTGTGACATTATAATAAAGCTCTCTACTTTCTGGTGAGATCAATTTAATTTTATCTCCAATAGATGCTCCTATTTGCTTTGCAAGTTCCTGCCCTATTAATATATCGTTATTATTTTTAAAATTAGAACTCCCTATTTTAACTTTTTTATCCATGTTTAATACGCTATTTAATTCTTCATCTCTTACACCATTT
Source organism: Fusobacteriota bacterium (assembly GCA_012519615.1). Taxonomy (GTDB): domain Bacteria; phylum Fusobacteriota; class Fusobacteriia; order Fusobacteriales; family JAAYPW01; genus JAAYPW01. The sequence goes on along the minus strand of JAAYPW010000062.1, from coordinate 198 downwards.
ATTATTACTCCAGAGACAAATGTACCGTAAGGCCCCTCATACTTAACTATCCCTTGTGTTGTATATTTAGGCAATACACCTTTTACCCCTTTTATTTTTTCAATATCATCTTTTATTTCTGTATAATCATATATTTTTACTTCATCATTACTAAGATTAATATGCGCATTTAAAGATAAAATACTGTCAACCATATTT
>JAAYPW010000006.1 GCA_012519615.1 Fusobacteriota bacterium | reverse complement strand
GAAGTAGGATTTACAAATTATGTAGATGATTATGAAATCTTTAATTTTTTAACAGATAAAAAACCTGCAAAACAAAACGTAAAGAATATGATACTTCAATTACCAGAAACAGGGGATGAAGTATAAACGTATAAGATTATAAAAAAAATAAGGAGGAATTGAAATGAACCAAAGATAAGTTTAGTTAATTAAAAAAGGGAGCTTTTTTAAAAGCTCCCAAAAATGTAAATTGTCCAGATTTACATAAAAATATTAAAGCAATAGTATTATATCATAAAAAAAAAACAATGACAATTTAAAAAGGAGGAAAATTATGAAAAAATTTACTATTGGAGAGCTTTTAAAAATCGAAATGAAAAGAGCAGGAATAACACAGATAGAATTAGCAGAAAAATTAGAAATTGACAAAAGAACTGTTAGTTTAAATTTGAAAAAATTTGAAAATAATCAAGGAAGAATTGAAAATCTTTTTGAATATTTAAAAGTACTTGATTTTGATATAGAAATTAATATAAAAAATAATGTTCTTGAGAGAAAATTTGACGAAATAATTAAATTAGCAGAAAAATTTTTAAAAGAAAATTATATTAGAATAAGCAATAATGAAATCCCAGTAAAAAATCTTGATTTAGTTTCAGATGAAATAAAAAAAATATTTGAAGAAAAAGGATATAAAATAAGAAAATGTAAAACATGTGATTTTATAGTTTAAAATCCTTCAAATTTTAGCTATATTAGACGTTTTTGAAATGTTTTTGATGAAATACATAGCAAAAATTTAAAATGCTTGTATGAGCCTTTAAATCGTTTTAAACGCATTTTATAATACACAGGGTATAAAATATCGTCTTTTGTTTTGGGGTGGGCTTAAACGGGCTATAAATGACTCAAAATTGAATTTGAAGTTATTTTGTATAACCTGTTTTTGCCTACTGAAAAAAAATTATTTTTTTAATACACAGCCCCAAAACTAACCTGCCCAATATAAATAATATCTCCTGCCACCATATCGCCCTTAACCGCTCTATACCAATTCTTCGTAACCTTATAAAATACCTCGCCTTCCTCAACTGTCATAGCCCTTTCAAGTCTTACAGTATTCCAGTTTTTAAACTCCTTATCCTTAATCAAATGAGCCTTTAAAAAAGTAATATTTTCAGGTACTTTTAAAACTTTTTTCTTCTCTTCATCATAAATTGCAAGACTATTTATACCCCTGTTTTTTCCAATTATCAGCCACCGACCATTTTCAATTATCCCATTTTCATATCTTACTTTTCCTTCGATATAACAAAGCCTCAAACCTTGCTTTTCATAGTCTTTTACAACAGTATTATAATCTGCTATAACTTGTCTTACAATACCTCTCATTCCTCCTACTTCCTTTAATTTCAAGCCTCCTATAACAAGTAAAACAAATATAACCATTACAATTAATTCCTGTTTAGAACCAACTTTAATTCGGTACTTTTTTTCAGCCATTACAAAAATTTTCTCTGTTATAGGTCTAAAAAGTGCTACTCCAGACAAATTCCAACAATCTAAAAATAGATGTGAAATAGCACCAAGCCCAAGCCACAAAAACGGTCTAAAATATAAAATTCCTATAATAGTTATAGCAGTCCATAAAATCATTGAATGAGTAATTGTACGGTGTCCAAACCGTTTATTTAAAGGGTATGATATAAAGAAAAATATCCTGCCTATTGCACTTTGTGGGTGGTCTATATCAGGTAATGCAGAACCTAAAAGGAAATATCCAACCGCTGTTTTTGAAGTAATCCCAAAGAATATAATTAATACAGTCGCAAAAACTCCGTGAGTAAAAACCGTCATTTTGCAATCACCTTAATAATATATCTCAACAGATAAGCAAATCCCATTCCTACACCTGCTAAAACATAAAGGTCCTTTTCTCCCATTCCCAAACTGATATACCTTGTAATAATTATAGCCACAACCACTACAAGCATTACAGGAGCAATATTAACTTCCTCGCCCTGTACTCTTTCATCATCTTCTTTTATTACTTCGCCCTTTCCTAACGCCCAAGCTCTTCCTGGTATTCCCTTACTTTCTTGTTCTATGATATCGATAGGAGTAAGACAACCTAATTTTTCTACTACATGACTTGCTAATTTATTTCTAAAATGTTTTTCTAATACTTTAATTTTTATTTTTTGCTTTCCCCATAATATTTTTTTCGCTTCTTCTCGAAAAG
>JAAYPW010000061.1 GCA_012519615.1 Fusobacteriota bacterium | reverse complement strand
TTATCAGAACAGCTAAATGCATATTTTGATGAATTAGATGAAGCTGTTTTAAGCGAAGAGGAAGAGAATCAAATAGTTAAGGAATTAGAGCCTGTTATGGAGTATTTTGAAGAAAATATGCCAAAACCTATAGAAAATGTTTTTGGAAATAATGTTCCTTCTGGATTTATGGAAACAGCAGAAACAATAAATATAGGTGGAGATATAATTCTCGATAAGAGAGATCCAGAAAATGCAGTTATTATATCAAATCTTGTAAGAGAAGCAAAAGGATTACCTCCAATTGAAGAGGAAGAAGTAAAAGTTCAAAATATAACGAGAGGTTTTTATTCAGATAGATCCGGATGGTTTCAAGGAGTAAAATTTTGGCCTGGAGGAAAAGTAAAATACAGATTTGATGGACCAAATAACAGTCAAAAAAATGCTATAAAACAAGCAATGAGAGAATGGGAAAGAGTTTCAGATAGAAAAGTACATTTTTCAGAATATAAAAATAAAAGATGGAATAAATTCAGATGGAAAGTCGGTTTATCTCAACATGTAAAAATTACCAGTAAAAACGATGGAAGTTATGCAACTTTAGGAAGAAAAAGATGGGCATATATGAATATTGATGATTTTTCTCAAGATACAATTTTACATGAATTAGGTCATGTATTAGGATTGATGCACGAACATCAAAGACCAGATCGTGATGATTATATACTTGTAAATACTGAAGCGGCACAAAATATAAACGGCTGGAGTGACTCTAAAATAAAAAATAATTATGAAAAAATTGGAGAAAAATCATACAGATGGTTTTTAAAAAATGATATAAAAGCTACAGAGCAGTATGATTACCAATCAATTATGCATTATCCTAGTCAAATGTTCAATGGTGAATATAGTATTGTTAGAAAAGATGGAAAAGTTAGTTTTTATGGAAGACCTGTTGTTGGAGGATATATTTTAAGTGATTTAGACAAAGAATTTATTAAAACTTTGTATTAGAGATAGGAGGAGAAATGATAAAACTATTTATGAGTATGCTTTTAACTTTCATTGTTATTGGATGCAGTGAAGTAACGACAGAACCGAATCCGATACCTAAAAAAATAATTATAAAAAATATGTTAAACTATGAAATCTCATATGAAATTTCTGGTTTTTTTATGATTGATGACAATAAGTACACAGATGAAACAAGAACTGGAACAATAAATTTAAAGGAAGAAATTGAGATAGGAAGTATTGCTGATGGACCTATAGGAGGACTAAATTTAGACAAGATGAGCATTTTTAAAAGTGGATCTGAATTAATTTATGAATCTGATGTAGAAAATATTAAATTTGTTGATTTAACTTTAAAAGAAGAGTATAAAGATGAAGAGTTGAAGAAAATGGCTAACATGTTTATAAGTAATGAAGGATTTGGATTGTTGGTTGATGAAAAACTGATAACTGAATTTAAGTAATAAATAACCCACTTCTGATAACAGGCTATACACGATATGCTTTCGCTAAGAGCGGAGCTCTAAACTCAAGACACATCGTGTATAGCCGAAACGTTATCGGAAAGTAGCAGTCTTAGTTTGTCGTTCTAAAGTAGTTTATAGTAGAGATAAGAAAAATTAAAAATCTAAAACTCACCTGAAAACTTATCATCGCCCAACTTCCTATTGGGCTAAGTGGAGATAAATGATGATTAAAACTCAAAAATGTGTTATAATTGTAAATATTAAAGGAAGGATGTGAAAAATGTATAGAGAAGATTTAGTAAATACATATAAAAATAATTATAATTCAAATGATAAAACTGGTAATTTAAAAAAACATATAACTGTTGAATTTATAAAAAAATTAGGTAAAGAAAAAAGTGATGAAAATTTTGATAAATTATTGAGTTTATTTAATCAAAATCTTGCAGTGGAATTAAAAAGAGAAGTAGTATCTTCTATTGGAAGACAAACGAATATGGAAAAAATTTATCATTTTATCAACGATAATGCTTTTAATAAAAACTATATGGAAGTAATATACCAAATGTATAGAACAACTCTATATAAATCTAATATAGATGTTTTTGATAAGTTAAGAGAAAAAATTGAGGTACATTATGATAATGAAATGATTTATAAAATGAGAGATTTTTATTTCTATAAAAAAAATAGGAACCAAAAAAAAGATTCTAAAATTAGCAACTATATTTATAATCCGACTTTATTGAAAGGAGATAGTTCTAAAACTCTTGATAGAATTGATAATCAAGTGGTTAAATTAATTTTTACATCTCCACCATACTATAATGCAAGACATTATTCAGATTATTTTTCATATAAGGATTATTTAAATGAAATGAAAAAAGTATTAAAACAATGTAATAGAGTTTTAGAAGAAGGTAGATTTATAATTATCAATGTTTCTCCAGTGATTACAAAAAGACCGGGTAGAGAATTTGAGAGTATTAGATATCCTATTCATTTTGATTTTCATAAAATTTTAGAAGAAACAGGATTTAGTTTTATTGATGAAATAATCTGGATAAAACCAGAGGCAACTGTTCCAAATAGAGTTGGTGGATTTTTGCAGACTAAAAAACCACTATCTTATAAACCAAATTGTATAACTGAAAGTTTATTAGTATATCGAAAGAATGCAAATTTCTTATTAGATGAGAATATCAAAAGATGTAATCATATACCTTTTGATAAAAATATTGGTATAGATACGAATAACTGTTGGTATATAAACCCCAAAAGCGACAAAAATCATCCTGCTGTATTTCCAGAAGAACTATGTGAAAAAGTTTTGAAATATTATTCATTTCCGAATGATATAGTTTTAGACCCTTTTGCTGGAAGCGGGACATTTGGAAGAGTTGCAAAAAAAATGAACAGAATTCCAATTTTATGTGAAAAAAATGTAGACTATATTAAATTATTGGAGGCAGAAAATTATGATATCATTTAAAGATGTTGTTATTAAAAATACAGTCAAAAAATTAATTAATGGAGAAGATTATAGAGAAGAGGTAGTTAATGCAATAAATGTAGAATTTTTAGATTTTGCAGTTGGATTTTTTAAAGAAATTGTAAGTGCTAAAATGGAATCAAAAAGTATTGATTTAGAATGGTATAAAAACCATTTTATAAATTTTGATAATTTTGCATCTGATGAAGTTGCTGTATATGCTGGAATAAATAAGAAAACTATTACAAATATATATGGGTCTGCTAAAAAAGAAATTGTTTTGGATGTATCAAATGAAAACTTTGACTATTTATCTAAAATGATTTCTTCATTAGAAGATGATATTGATTCTGAAATTTCTGTATCAATTAAATTAACCTATAAAAGTATTACAGTAGAATTGACTTTAACTGAAAGTCTTCTAGTAATAAATGCTTTAGCTACCAAAAAAATAGCTATAAGAGGAGGGGCTTGGAGTTCTATTGGAAAAAAAGTTGAAAAACCTTTAGTAGATGAATTATGTAGACTTAGTGGAGTTTCTGAAACAAATTTAGATAATAAGGTTTTTAAAAAAGATGGAACTTTAGATTTTGACAGAGAAGTTGATTATAAAATAATTAGCAAAAAAGGAGAGATTTATAGAGTTGAAGTAAAATTAATGGGAAAAGGAAATCCTGAAAGTGCAGATGCAATAATTGCTAGAGATACTAATATATTTATTGCAGATACATTAAGTCAACAAAACAAAAATCAATTAGAATTTTTAAATGTTAAATATTTAGAAATGAAGAATAATAAAAATTGTATTGGAGATTTTAAAAAAATACTCAATGATTTAGATGTTCCATATAATAGCTAACCCTAGACTTCCTATCAGTAGCTTTTTAAACATTGGTGAGTTTTGGATTTTTTAATCAGAGATGAAAGCAATTTTAATTTCTAAATAAGATTTATCTAAACCAACCAGACTGCTACCTATCCTATAACAGCGTATATACTATATGCTTTCGCCAAGTTAATCACTAAGGCTCAAAGACATCGTATGATACGCAAACCGTTATCGAAAACTTCTGCATTTTCTTTGAGGTTGCGGACATCCATGTCCTGTTTTTTAATAAAAGCACAAAAGGAGAATTTTAATGTATTTTATAATGTTAATAATAACTTTAATAGGTTTATTTA
>JAAYPW010000060.1 GCA_012519615.1 Fusobacteriota bacterium | reverse complement strand
TATGAGCTAATTCATGTGCTTTAGCATTATATTCAGGATTAAATACAATTTGAGTAAATCCTTCTCTATCTCTCAAATCTATAAATATAACCCCTCCGTGGTCTCTTCTTGTGTCTACCCAACCAGATAATACAACTTCTTCACCAATATTTTCTTTTCTTAGTTCACCTAAATTATGCGTTTTATAAAACATTAAACACTCCCGTTATAAAAACTATATTATATTAAATATTATTTAATATTTTATTTTAAATAACGGTTTTCACCACCTTTCTTTAATCATATGTCATTTTATCATTATTTTTTTATTATTTCCTAAATTTATTTATAATCTCATTAATTGTTAGCTTTTCTTGTTCCCGTTTATCTAAATCTTTTAAAGCTAGTAGTCCGCTTTCTTTCTCTTCACTACCTATAATAATTACATTTTTAGAGTTTATAGCAGCTTTTTTCATTTGTGCTTTTACACTTTTTTTCTCATATTCAAATGTAACTTTTATATTATTTTGTCTAAGTTTATTTATTATGTTAAACGTGTACTCTTTTACATCTTCGTCCATCCAAGCTACATATATATCAAATCTATTATCATTATCGAAATTTTCTAATAACATAGAAACTCTCTCTACACCTGCTGCAAATCCAATTGCAGGTACTGATTTCCCACCAATTTCCTCAATTAAGTTATTGTATCTTCCACCAGCTAATATTGTCCCTTGTGCACCTAATCTATCTGTTACAATCTCAAATACTGTATTTGTATAGTAATCTAAACCTCTTACAAGACGATTATCTACTTTATACGGCACTTCAAACATATCAAGATATTTTTTTACACCTTCGAAATGTGTATTACAATCATCACATAGATATTCTAGTAAATTAGGAGCTTCCTTCATCTCTTTTTTACAACTATCTACCTTACAATCAAGTACTCTAAGTGGATTTTTCTCATATCTCACTTTACAATCATTACATAAATTATCTAATCTCTCTTTTATATATGATTTTAGTACTTCTCTATATTTTGTTCTACATTTCGGACAACCAACAGAATTTATAAGAATCTCTATATCGACAATATTACATTTTTTTAAAAAAGAAAATGCTGTGTATATAACTTCTGCATCAAGTATATACGAATTACTTCCCATACATTCAAGCCCTACTTGATAAAATTCTCTATATCTTCCTGTTTGAGGTCTTTCATATCTAAACATAGGCCCGTAATAGTAAAATTTAGATATTTCTTCTGTGGCGAAAAAGTTATTCTCAATATAAGATCTAACTATAGAAGCTGTCCCTTCTGGTCGTAAAGTTATTTGACGGTCCCCACGATCATAAAAAGTATACATCTCTTTCTCCACAATATCTGTACCTTCACCAATTCCGCGTTGAAACAAAGATGTATGCTCAAAAGTCGGAGTTATAATATGTCTGTACCCCTTATCTTTAAAAGTCTCTTCTGCTTGCTTAATTATATAATCAAACTTGTCTATTGACTCACCGTATATATCTTTTGTCCCTCTAATTGCCTTATGAATCATAACTCCACCTCAATAAGTTCTATCTTATCACGAAGTGAGTCAACTTCCGAACTTAAAAAACTTACTTGTTCAATATATATTTTATTTTTAAGGTGCATCTTCATATAATGTTCAATCTCTACCATTGAGTCAAATTTAACATTATCCCAATACTTTTCAAAAATCTCTTTAGTATCTAAAATATCTAAAAATTTTGCTCTTGTTCCCATTTTTAAAACTCCTTTCTAATATATTCACCTTGATTTTCTGATAACCTTACAAATTCATTGCCGTCTATATTAATTTTAATATTATAACCATTGTCTGATTCTATTATTAATTTGTTTTTTGTTTTTATAATAATTTTTTGTTCGGGATATATATATCCTCTATAATCATTATCACGATTTTTTTCATCTTTAATCGTTATCCATGCTTTTCCACTTGCTATAATCGTAATTAACTTTAAATCAGCAGTTTCTACATAAACTCCATCTTTATTTAATACTATTTTAGGTTTATCTTCATCAATATTTTCTATCTTTTTATTCTCGTAATTTTTAACTATTATACTATATAGTTTAAAACTTCCAAAAGCAATTGCTATAATTATTAGTAATAAAATAAGAAAAAATTGTACTTTTCTAGGTTTTACATCTTCTGTAAAGACCTCCTCTTTTTTATTACTTTCATCTAGTATTACTTGGTATAAATCTACTACCTCTTTTTCATCTATTTTCAATGCTCTTGCATATGTTTTCAGGAATCCTTTAACATAAAT
>JAAYPW010000059.1 GCA_012519615.1 Fusobacteriota bacterium | reverse complement strand
TCTCTTTCTATTTAGTTGTCAATGTTCTTTCGTCCTTTCCTCAAGGACAAGTATTATATTATCATATCCTTCTCTTTTTGTCAATACCTTTTTTTTATTTTTTTAAAACTTTTTTTATTATTTTTATAACTTTCTCATTTTCATCTTTTTTTGCAATACTAAATCTTAAATAATTTGATAGTTCTTTACTAAATTTTCTTATTAAAATTTTATTTTTAAGTAGTTCCTCATATATATCATATGCTTTTTCTGTTTTAAAAAATATTGAATTTGTATCCGATTTGAAAACTTTTATTGTGTCGATTTTTTTTAACTCATTATACATTTTATCACGTTCAGATAAAATTTCATCAATAATTGGTATAAAATCCTCTTTTTTTTCATAAACTTTTAATGCAATTGCCTCGCTAATTTTATTTAAATTATAAGGTAATCTTACTTTATTTACATCATTTATAATTGCCTCATTTGACATCATATAACCAACACGTAACCCAGCAATAGAATATGCTTTTGAAAAAGTTCTTAAAACAATTATATTTTTATATTCATTTATTTTACTAACAAAACTTTTTTTTGCAAACTCATAATACGCCTCATCAATAACAACTATCCCTTTTGATTTTTCAATTATACGTATTACATCGTCCTCTTTAAATAAATTTCCTGTTGGATTATTTGGATAAGTTATAAATGTTAATGCTATATTTTCTGTCTCTAATTTAGAGATAATCTCATTGGTGTTTAATTCAAATTCCTCTGTTAGATTCACTTCAATTGCTTCACTGTTAACTATCTGTGCTAAAATTTTATACATTGAAAATGTAGGTGTATTTACTAAAATTTTTTTCTCATTATTTATATATGTTAAAATTAAATTAAGTAATATCTCATCTGAGCCATTTCCCAATATAATGTTTTCCTTACTTAAATTATTTTCTTTAGCAATTGCATCTCTAAGTTTATCATAACTTGCATCGGGATAAAAATTCCAAACAGTATTAAATACTTCATTTTTAATCTGATCAAATGCATCTTTTTCAAGAATATTAGATATTTCATAAGGGTTTTCATTTGCATCTAATTTCACTTTATAATCTAGATTAGGAACTTCGTATGGATTTAATTTTTTTACATATTCATTTACTATATCTTTCATTGATTCCTCCGCTATTTTTTTCAAATTTATACTCTTTATTTTTTTCTTCATTTAAATTTTCGGTATTATTTTTATTTTCTAAAGGGATATTATCATTATTTTTTTCTATTTCAACTTCAGTTGCTGTAATTACTCTCTCTTCCATAACTTCTTCTATTTCTTTTTCATTTTTTATACTATCTAACGGATCCCTTTTCCAATTAATAACATCATTTAAAGTAATAAATACTAGCAAAATTAGAAAAAATATCAATCCTATTCGATGAATTGATTCTTCAGTATTCTTATTTACTTTTATTTTTAACATCTCTAAAATTACAAATAGAATTCTTCCTCCATCTAATGCAGGTAATGGAAGTAGATTAAATATTGCTAGATTTATCGATATAATTGCTGTAAAATATAATAAAGATATTATTCCGCCAGATTTCGCCACAGTTTTTACTACTTTTAAAACACCAATAGGCCCAGAAACATCTTTTCGATTAACTTCCCCCAATATCAACATTTTTAAACTTTTAAAAATTAATATTGTTATATCTTTTATTTGAACTGCAGCTCTTTTAGAACCCGAAAAAATATTATATTTAACTGTTTGTATATTTGGACTTATCCCTAATAAATAACGTTTTTCAGAATCTAAGTATTTTAATTCCACATTTATTTCCATTTGTTTTGAATTTCTCTCAATAAGTAAACATGTATTAGCAGTTTCTTTTTTACTTAACACTGTAAATATATCATTCCAGTTTTGAATCTCTTTATTATCTATTTCTAAAATTAAATCTCCTTTTTCTAAAATATTTTCTGCTGCACTTTCTATTTCAATACTCCCAACTTTATTACTATAATCAATTTTTTCTTCACCATTTGCTACGAATAGTCCTAAAATAAGAATAAACGCAAACAAAATATTCATAAATACCCCTGCAAACAATACAATAAATCTTTCATAGGTTTTTTTTGTGTTAAATCCATTTTCAACAGGATTATTATAATCCATCCCATCTATATTTACAAATCCTCCAAAAGGTATCGCTCTTAAATTATATTCCGTATCATTTCTCTTTATTCCAAAAAGTTTTGGGCCCATCCCTACTGCAAATTCTAAAACTGGCATTTTAAATAGTTTCGCTGTTAAAAAATGTCCAAGTTCGTGTACAAAAATTAATATTCCTAATATTATCATCCCTACAATTGCAAATATGATTATCTCCTCCTAATAACTAATTTTATATAAAAAATGCAAGAAACAAAATTTGTTTCTTGCATGTAGTTTTATGCTTTTCCTGCTGAACCTAAAACATTTTTATTTTTTTCTACTATTAATGATTTTAACGCATCTCTTGCTGGTCCTAAATATTTTCTTGGATCAAATTCTGCTGGATTTTCATTAAATATTTTTCTAATTACTCCAGTAATAGCTAATCTTCCATCACTATCTATATTTATTTTACAAACTGCAGAACTTGCTGCTTTTCTTAATTGTTCTTCAGGAATTCCAACTGCTGCATCAAGTTTTCCGCCGTTATCATTTATCATTTTAACGTATTCAGGAACAACTGATGATGCTCCGTGTAATACAATTGGGAAACCAGGTATTCTTTTTTCAATCTCTTCTAATATATCGAATCTTAATGGTGGGGGAACTAGTACCCCTTTTTCATTTAATGTACATTGTGCAGGAGTGAATTTAAATGCTCCATGTGATGTTCCTATTGAGATAGCTAAACTGTCTACACCTGTTCTTTTTACAAAGTCTTCTACTTCTTCTGGTTTAGTGTATGAAGATGTTTCTGCAACAACATCGTCTTCTACCCCAGCTAATACTCCTAATTCGCCTTCTACAGTTACTCCTCTTTCGTGTGCATATTCCACAACTTTTTTAGTAATAGCAATATTTTCTTCATATGGAAAATGTGAACCATCAATCATTACTGATGAAAATCCTGCATCAATACATGATTTTGCTGTTTCAAATGAATCGCCATGGTCTAAATGTAATGCGATTCCAGGTACTTTTTTCCCTAATTTTGCTGCATATTCTTTTGCCATTTCTACTGCACCTGTTGCCATATATCTTAGTAGTGTTTCGTTTGCATAACTTCTAGCACCTTTTGAAACTTGTAAAATTACTGGTGATTCCGATTCAACACACGCCATTACAATTGCTTGTAATTGCTCCATATTATTGAAATTATATGCCGGTATTGCATATTTCCCTTCAAATGCTTTTCTAAACATCTCTTTAGTATTTACTAAACCTAATTCTTTGTAACTAACAGTCATTTAGCTAACCTCCTAAATTTTTATTTTAATTATTTTACATATGCAGGTAATTTTCTTTCAATTAAAGGAAAATTAATTCTTTCTAAAGGATATTTCATCCCCTCTTCTCTAAATAATTCTATTCTATTTGGACCATTTAAATCCATAAATGGACCGATGTATTGCATAAACAAGTCTTTGTCAATCATCATACCATCTTCACTAATTATTGATTTTCCATCAATACTAAGCGATGATAGCGATCTTGTCATACCTCTACTTCCTTTTACAGTGTCTGCAACATTACATAATTCTGTGTAACTAACTTCTCCTATTTTATCTGTAAGTATTGGCATAACTTTTCCTTTTCCTTCACCTATAGCAAGTTCTACTGCTTTAGAACCAACATTTATCGCATCTTGTATATCTACAGCTGATACCACTTCAATATGGCTTCTATTTATATAGCCTGGTCCTTCTTCTCTTACTTTTAGACCTTTATAGTGAGTTGGTATATTTAATTTTGATTCAATAAGAAGTTTTAAAAATAGTCCTAATCTACTATCTGTTACACTTGTATTTTTATGAGCATCTTGGTGTAATTGAAACTCTAGGTTAAGCTCTTTTGAAGCAACTTGTAAGTAGTTTCCAATATAGCTTTCACCATCGTGTGCTCCCTCTGCAGCTACAACTAATAGTCTTCCGTATTTATCATAAGCTTCTTGACATTTTTTTATAAATTTATCTGGATTAAATCCACCCTCTTTTGTTAATATAACGTGTGGTCCATATGATTCATCGATTTTAGCTGCAACTGCTGCTGCTGCTCCCCAACCTTCATCTCTTCCCATTAATACAAGTACTTGTGCAACTGCACCCTCTTTAATTGGACTATCTTTAACTGCACCTTCTGGTAAAGCAAACGAATCTAAATCTGCTTGTACACTCATTGTATTCATTGCAACTTGTTTTGCAAATGAAGCATATCCTGGACATCTATGTGTAACAAGTAAATCGTTATCTACAGTTTTTGGCACCCCAACTACAGTTAAAGGGAACCCTTTTCTTTCTGAAAATTCTTGTAAAATCATTGCTTTTTCCATAGTGTCATTTCCACCATTTAAGAAAACATATTTAACATTATGAGCTTTTAATAATTCTAATAATCTTTCTGAATCTTTTGAATCAGGTTTGTGTCTAGAAGTTCCAAATACAGGTGCTGAATACCATTTAATTCTATTTAATCTTGATTCTGCTTTCTCTTCGCCCTCTTCTAGTGCCCATGCAAACATATCACACCAATCTTCATTTAGTGCACCTCTCATACCTCCTACAGCAATATAAAATGTTCCGATTTTATCTCTGTAGCTAGCAAAAGCTTTTTGAACAGCTCCGTATCCACTTGCGCTTATTACTTGTGTTCCGCCTCCACCCATAATATAAATAGCATTAGGTTTATTTGACATTAAACCGCCGTTATACAAAAACCAATTGATTTTTGTTTCCCTTTTCATCGTGTATTAACTAGTAAATTATGAAATTTATAGTTTTTGGCCATACACTCCAAGGGCGTAAATTCGGATATATAACCCTACAAAGTACGTTTGTACCTTAATTAACGGCTTTCACTCTCCCTTCATTTTTTTTTGACCATTTTATTTTTATTTTATCTCTATATTATCATAAAAATAAGCTTTTGTAAAGGTTATTTTTTTCTTATTATATCATTGTAAATTACGTAATTAATTGAAAAATCTCAGTTTAAACGAAATCATACACTAAAATATTAATCTTTATAAAAATAATTAGTAAATTTATATTTACGAAACTAATTAATGAAGTAACAAAAATAAAAATTCCTTAATAATAAATAAAGAATATTAAATAAAAATAGGATAATTAAAGTTTCTTTAATTAAATTTTATTTTTTTAAATTTTAAATTATATTCTTATTGATTTTTATTTTTTTCAAGGTAAAATAATTTATATAATTAGTTTTTTTATAAAAAACTTATATTAAAATTGAAATGATTAACTCAAAATAGGAGGAAAATGTATGATTCTAAAAGAAATAACAAAAAATATCACAATACTTATGCTATCTCTACTTGTACTAGCTTGTTTTTCTAACAATAGTGAAACATTTACAGTAGCATTTGAAACTAATGGTGGAAATATATTAGCTACCTTGACAGATATAAAAAGTGGAACCAAGATATCTGAACCAGCTTCACCAATAAAAACTGGTTATATATTTAGTGGATGGCATAAAGATAGCACTTTAAATACTACTTGGGACTTTAATATTGATACGGTAGATGATAATATTACCCTTTATGCTAAATGGAGAGAAAAAGATCCTGTTATTCAGCCTTCTAACGCCATCTATGTTTCAATTACTGGAAGTGATTCTACCGGAGATGGTTCATTTGAAAATCCGTATAAAACTCTTCAGTTTGCCTTGGATAGTGATGAAGTTATCCCTGGTTCTACTGTTATTTTAAGAGGTGGAACCTACAAAAGTTATACAGATATAAGAATTAGAAAACAAAATATAACAATAAAATCAATGGATGGAGAGTGGGCAATTATAGAAACTCCGAATACCCCTGTAGATTTAAATGGTGATCCTGTTCACATTTATTACTGCGACAACGCTGTTGCCTTATCTTTTAGAATCGAGTGGCATGGTGATGATCTAACAGGTGATAACTCATCAGGATGCACGCTTCAAAGACTGGAAATAAAAGGTGGAGCCTATTATTGTATTAAATTTGAAACTACATGGGACTGAGATTATAACGTCCCATATAACAAAAGATATGGTGTTTCAAATGTATTAATTGAGGATTGTATAATCCATGATTCTGGTTATGATTGTATCAAAATAACTGAAAAGTGCAATAACATAACTATAAGAAATACTGAAATTTATAATTCTGGTATGGCTTATCCTCCTGGAACTTCTCATGATGATAAAAATTCAGAAGGTATCGATAATGTTCAAGGACATTCTCTTTTAGTAGAAGATTGTTATATACATGACATAGCAACTACTGGAGTTTATTTTAAAGGTGGGGCAATGAACTGTATAATTCAAAGAACAAAAGTTGAAAGATGTGGTAATAGTGGTATTTTATTAGGTTTTGATACAAGTCCAGAGTATTTTAATCTAGAGACAAATCCTGATTATTATGAAAATATAAACGGGACTGTAAGAAATTGTCTTGTTATAGATACAAATTATGAAGGTATTGGACTTTATGCATCAAAAGATGCTCATGTTTATAATAATACTCTTGTGAATGTTGGAAAAAATGGAGTTCACAGTGCTATCTATTTAGGAGTTGCAACCCAAGATTGGGATGAAAACGCAAAAAGACCTCCAAATATCAATCCTTCAATTTATAATAACATTGTAAAGCAATCTAAAGGAGTCAATAATCTTATGGTAGCTATACGTTACTCACAAGATCTAGGTGGATTATCTGGATTATCTGGAAAAGCAAATATTGACAATAATTTATACTATATAGATGGTGAACATGCACTTTTTATAGATAGTAGACCTGCCTACGAAACAGAAAAAATAACCTTAAAAGACTGGGCAAATCATATTGACGGTGATAAGTTAAGTTTCGAAGAAGACCCTTTACTTGATTCAGAATATCGTCAAATTAAAAATAGTCCTTGTATAGATAAAGGAAAAAACATCCCTTCTTTTGAAGATGATTTCGATAAAAAAACTAGGGACTCTAAATTTGATATAGGTTGTTACGAATTCTAGTTAATAAATTTAAATATAAGCATTTTAATGCATCTTTAAAATTTGTATTTTAAAGATGCATTTTTAATTTCTATAGTAATATAATTTTTTTACTAAATATAACATATACGAATTATATCCCATCTTTTCTCCACAATTTGTAAAGAGATATAAATATTCAAACTCATAATTATAACGTAGTTTTAGATAATTATTCAATAGAATAATTATCTAAAAAATTTAAAGAAAAATCTACATATTTCCCAAATAGGAATTTAAAATGAAGTTTACAAATTATACACTTTGTTGTACTAGAAGTTAAATTCAAAAATCCTACACTAAAAAATATTAATCCCCATAAAAATACTTTTTTAAAATGATAATCTAATACTCCTATATAATAAAATTTATAGTAGTTCCTTACAGATTTTAATGAATTTTACTTATTAATTTGTATATTTTAAATAATAGTGACATTATTTATTCATGTCTTAGTGCATCAATTGGATTTAAATCTGCTGCTTTTTTTGCTGGATAAGTTCCAAATAAAATTCCTAATCCTCCAGAAACAGCAATTGAAACAGCCATCATTACATAGTCAAGAAGTGGTTTTATTTTAATTATATCCCCTACAATATTACTTATAAAGATTCCTAAAATTAAACCAATAATACCACCTAAAAGAGTAAGTACAACTGATTCTATTAAAAATTGCATTAAAATATCATTTTTCTTTGCTCCTAAAGCTTTTCTTATTCCAATCTCCCTTACACGTTCAGTTACACTAACTAACATTATATTCATTACCCCTATTCCACCTACTAATAAAGATATTGCAGCAACTGCTGTTAAAAGTAGAGATAATGTTTTAAGAATATTGTTAAATGAATCAACAGGTGAAGTTCTCATTGTTAACTCATATATACTTTCTTTATTATGTGTTTTTTCTAGATAATCGATAATTGTAGCAGTTACATTATCTTTCTGATTAATATCCTCTATTGAAACTGTAATTGAAGATATTACACTATCATTTACATTTTTTTGAAAAGTTGTGTATGGTATATACGGTTGATAAAATTCTCTACCACCAAATAGATTCATAAATTCTTTCATGGGGTGTTCAAATACACCGACGATTAAATAACTTTGTTTAGTTCCATTTCTCATCTCTAACTCTATCTCTTGACCTGCTATATCAATTCTACCAAAATTTCTCATTGCAAAAATATCATCAATTAGTATAACTTTTTTAGATAAAATCATCTCTTTCTGTGTAAATACTCTTCCAAAAAGCATTTTAGTTTTTACTAATTTAAGGAAATCTTCACTTGTAACCTGTAACATATTAAATCTACTACGGTCCCCTTTTTTTGCAACAATACGAACACGGTCCCTCATACTTGGTGTAATTGCTTCTACCCCATCTAATTTTTTTATATTTTCTATATCTTCTACTGTGATATAGTCCCTTTTTTTTAAAATTTCCGTATCAGAGACAACATTAATTGTAATTGTTTTATCTGCCATTTCAACTAATTCACCTGTAATCGACTGCTGACTTCCTTTACCAATCATTGATATTACTATAACAGAAGATATCCCAATTATAATTCCTAACATAGTTAATAGCGATCTAATTTTATTTCCTTTTAAACTTTGTATTGCTGTTTTAAAAGTTTCTATAATATTCATTATTTTTACACCTCTTTATCAGAAGTAACAATTCCATCTTTGAAAGTTACTATTCTTTTACACTGTGCCGCAATTTCTGGTTCGTGAGTAACCATTATCACAGTTACGCCTTCCTCATTTAATTTTTTAAATATATCCATAATTTCTTTTTCAGAATTACTATCCAGGTTACCAGTTGGCTCGTCTGCTAATATAACTTTAGGGTTATTTACCAGTGATCTTGCTATGGCAACACGCTGTTTTTGTCCACCACTTAATTCATTAGGTCTATGTCTTACTCTGTCTGCCAATCCAACTCTTTCTAATGCTTCAAATGCCCTTTTTTGACGATCTTTTATTTTAATACCAGAATAAACCATTGGAACCTCTACATTTTCTAATGCTGTTAGTTTTGAAAGTAGATTAAATGATTGAAATACAAAACCTATTTTCTTATTACGAATTTCTGCAATTTCGTTATCATTTAGTAATGAAATATCAATTCCATCTAAAAAATATTTCCCTTCATTTGCTACATCTAGACAACCTAAAATATTCATCATCGTTGATTTACCGCTTCCACTACTACCAATAATTGCAACAAATTCCCCTTTTTTGATACCTAAATTTACATTTTTAAGTGCTTTTACTCTTTCTGCTCCAGTATCATATATTTTTGTTATATTATCTAGTTTTATTATCATTATCTACCACCGCCGCCTCTCTGTGCACTTTGATTATTAGGTTTCACTTTTGAAACAATTTTATCAACTATTTTTACTTTCTCCCCCTCACTTATCCCATTTGTATTTATAATTACATTTTCCCCTTCATTTAATCCAATAACTTCAGTTCTAGAATCATTACTCATCCCTAATTCTATCTCTTTTTTTATAACAATATTATCTCTATCTACAATATAAACAAACTTTTTCTTTTTCTCCTCTATTATCGAAAATAAAGGTATTGAAATAATATCTTTTTTCTCTTCAATTAAAATATTTATATCAACTTCATAACCTGGTATTAGTCCTGAATCTTTAGCGTCATACTCTATCTCTACGCCAACTACTACATCTTTGTACCCGCTACCTGTTTCAGATTTTGCAATTGAGGATATTTTTTTGATAAACCCTTTTATTTTTTTATTTTTCTCTAATGCTTCTGATGTTATTATTACTTCTTGCCCAACCCTTATATCTTTTATCTCATAGCTTGATATATCTGCTTTTATTAATTGAGAATTAATATCGGCAACTGTCATTAAACTTTTCTCTAAATTTACCCTAAAGTTATTTTCTGCATAAACCTCTATAACTGTCCCATCAACAGGGCTTACCACTTGCTCAAATGTATTTCTTAGGTCATCTTCTAATGTATCAATATCTAACTCTAATAATTTAATTTTATTTTTTGATTTTAAAATATTATTTTCTCTTGAAATATTACTCTCTTTATTTTTTTTAACTAATTCATTGTATTGTTTTTCATACAATTCTAATTGTTTCATTTTTTCATCAATATCTATCCTATTTTTTTCTATTTCCCATTTTTTATTTTCTATATCCTTTGCAATACCAGTTTTCGCTTCTTCAGAACTATTTTTTTCTGTAATACTTATAGCTTCAATTTCAAATAACTCTTTTTTTACATTATAATCATATTCTTTATTTTCAAGTTCTAAATTAAGTTTACTTAACTCAATTTCTAAAATTTTTTGATTGCCATTATATCTGTCAATATCTACTTGTGCACTTTCTATTTCGCGTAATTTATTTTTAATATCAATATCACTTACTATAAATTCATATTCTTTTAAATTTAATTTCTCATTTTCAATGTCTATTTTAGTTTTTTCTATTTTTCTTTTTATATCATTTATCTCTTGTTTATCGAAGGTTATAAGAACATCCCCTTTTTTTACAATATCCCCCTCTTCAACTAGCACTTTATTTACTCTTTGTGCTCTACTTATAAATATATCAACTTCATTTTTTATCTCAACTGTCCCTTCTGATTTAATGCTCTTTTTAATGCTGCCTATTTTTGTTTGTTCAATTACGACATTTTTTATCTCATCATTTTTACCACTATTTTTATTATAATAATAGCATCCGCCACTTATTAAAATAAGAATTAATATAAATATAACTAATTTTTTTTTCATTTTTCCACCTCGTCATTTTTTAATTTATAAAGATAACATAATCGTATAGTTTTATATATTTTTCTGTAATTTGATTAATTAAATTTATCTCGCTTTGCATAAGCTCATTCTCAACATCTAAAAAATCTGTTATGTTAGCAATACGTTTCTCGTATTTTATACTTTCAATGTCAAAACTAAGTTGTGCTAATTCTACCCTATTTTGGCAAATTTTTACTAATTTATCATTTTTTAGTAGTTCGTCGTATTTTTCAATTAATTCTATCTCTGTATTAGATTTTTTTTGCTCAATTTCAATTTTTTTATACTCAATATCATTTTTCATCTTATTATAATTATTTTTTCTTTTTCCCCAATCAAGTAATGTGTAGCTAAGAGATAACCCTATACTATCTTTATAATCACTGAACATATCACGAAATTTCTCATTGCTGCTTCTATAAGATAAACTTAAATTCAATTCCGGAAAGAAATCTGCTCTGACAATTTTTTTTTCTAAAACAGAGTTTTTTAATTTATAATCTTCTATAAGAATCTCACTTTTATTATTTATTTTATTTAAATCATTTTCAATATTAATATCTATAGCGAAATCTATAATTTTTTCTTTTAAATTAATATCTATATTTAAAGGTAATCCAAGTAAATTTTTCAATTTATTTAATGAAGTTTTATATCCGTTTTGACTATTTACAATCTCTTTTTCCATATCAGATATATTAATTTGTAATTTTAAAATATCTGTTCGCGATAACATTTTTTTATTGTATAAAATAAGATCCTGCTCATATTGTTTATTTAATCGTTCTAAAGATTGTAAATAAATATTTATTTGATTCTCATATTTTAAACTCTCCATATACATTTTTACGATATTATATTTCACCTGATTATTTAAAATAATCATTTCTAAATCATTTATACTATTTTTTATTTTTGCTTTCTCTATATTATTTCTTACCTTAAATCCATCAAAGATTTTTTTACTAATAGAAAAACCATTTGATGAATGATCTGTTTTCGCATCGTAAGAAGCACTAAAATTTACATTTGGAATTCTGTCTTTTTTAGCATTAGAGAGATCAATGTTTTTATTTTTTGTTTCAATCTCTTTTAAAAGTATATCTTTATTTTGTGTTGAAGCTATATTAATTGCATCGTCTATAGTTATATCATAACTATATAAATAAGTAGTTATAAATAACGATAACATTAATAAACTAATAACTTTTTTCATAATTTTCCTCCTCTTGTATTTAATATATATATTTCATTACTATAATTTAGTATATCATAAAATTATGTTTTTTTTGTGTCTATTTAGCAAAAAATCGATAAACAAAAATGTTTATCGATTTAAAATTATCATTTAACAAAATAGATCCCACTATTACTTTCAATAGCTCGAATTTTATAGTCTTTATTATTATTAGTATCCCAATTATCTAGTTCGTCTCTAAAAGCAAAGTCTAATTCTCTTACATATGTCGGAACAATCATCTCATATTTCCAATATTCAAGATTTTCATCATAAACCATAAGTTCCTCTACTCCACCTTTTTCAAAGTATTCAGGATCCCAATCATTATATCCATATCTTATAAAGATTTTTTCTGGTTCTTTTTTTATATTTTTATCTTTTTGAATATTTTTCTTTCTATATTTTTTTATCTCTTTACTTTTTTTAGAAGAAAAATAAACCGTTATTTTATCTCCTAGACGAAATCTTCTTGGATAAATATCCATTGCTTCTTTTGGATAAAATTTAGTATATGTAATAATTTCCTTAGTTTTTACCCCTTCAATCCCTTTTTTACTAACTGCAGCTATTTTATATGAATATTCTTTATTGTCTTCTATAAATATATCTACATAATTAGTCTGTTCTGTAATATCATATCGTTTAAAATCATTACTTATATCTTTCTTATAAATTACATAACTTGATGCATTGGGATTTGCTTCCCATTCAATTAATATTGCTGTTTTTTTGTAGTAATCAATATTGGTAATTGACACTTCACCAAGATTTTCTCCTGCAACCATACTAAATAAAATTATAAAAGTTAATAACGCTAATACTTTATGTACCATTAAAAAACACCCCCAAATTAATTTCCACACTTAATATATACTAAGTTTTTTTTAAAATCCTTTTTTTATTCATTTAATTTTATAAATTTACAAAATTTTTCACTCATATATATATTATCTAAATTATCAACTACCAACACTTCAATATTATCTATATTATTTATAATTTTTAAAATTTTATCTATTTCAAGAGTAAATAGTGCTGTAGAATAAATATCTGCTATAAATGAATCTTCTGCTATTACAACAACCATTTTTTTATCATTAATAGGAAAACCTGTATTTACATCTAAAATGTGGTGATATTTATTACCATTTACTTCATAATAATTTTGATAATCACCTGATACACCAACAGCTTTATTATTTAAACTTAGTGTTTTTAAGATAACATTTTGATTATTTGGATTTTCTATAGCAATATTCCAGTTTTCATTATTATTTTTACCATTTATAGTTTCAATGCTGCTAACAGCTGTTATTAACCCACTATTTATACCATTTTCTTTTAATATTTTCTTAGCATTTTTTATAGCATATCCCTTTAAGAAGGATCCGGTGTTTATTCTTTGGTTTTTTCCAATTTTTAAAATATTTTTTTCATCAATAACTACTTTAGAAAAATCAATATTACCTAATATTTCTGATATCTCTTCACTATTTGGAATTCTTTTATTATTATTTACACTGTTTTCCCATAATTCTATTAATGGTTTAATTGTTATATCATAATTTCCCTCTGTAAGCCTATATATTTTTTCTATTTCCGATAATATGTATTTTAACTCTTCATCAACTACTATTTGTTTATTTTCATTTAATTTATATATGCTACTGTCTTTTTTATATGAATTATAAAAATTATCTATCCTTTCTATCTCTGTGAATGCTTTATTTATTGCATCTAAAGCAATATTTTTATTTTCATTGTATACCGTTATCTGTATATATGTATTAAAATAAAAATTTTCTTTAGTCACTTTTTTTAATTTATTTTTATTACATGAACAAAATATTGTAAATATAATTATCATAATTATAATTTTTTTCATATTAAGTTACTCTCCTCTTATAAAAAAAGCTATACTTATTTACCGTAAGCATAGCTTTTTATTAGTCATTTATTATATCAATAATTTTATTTTTTTCATCCACAAGAATTGCTATAGGCTTTACATTTTTTGCTTCCTTGTCTTCGTAATAACCGTAAGATATAATTATAACTATATCCCCTATTTGTGTGTGTCTTGCTGCGGCACCATTTAAACAAATTGTACCACTACCTCTTTCACCAGGTATAACATATGTTTCTATTCTAGAACCATTGTTATTATTTACTACTTGCACTTTTTCATTATCATATATATCTGCTGCATCCATTAAATCTTTATCTATAGTAATACTTCCTATATAATTTAGATTAGCATCAGTGACAGTAGCTCTATGTATTTTGGATTTGTGAATAACCCTATACATACCTCAACCACTTCCTTTTATTTTATTAACTATCTCTTAGTTTATGTTGTTAAAAAAACTCAATTAATTTTTTTATAATAATACTAGCTACTTCCTCTTTTGTGGCTCTACTATATTCATTTATATTGTTTTCTTTGTCAATAATAACAATCTCATTAGTATCTATAGCGAAATTACTTGTATCATTTCCTACTATAAAATCTAGATTTTTATTATTTAATTTATCTTTTGCATTTTCAATTAAGTTTTCACTCTCTGCAGCAAATCCAACTAGGATTTGTTTTTCTTTTCTTTTTCCCATCTCGAATAAAATATCTGGATTGCGTGTTAATGTTAAAATTAAATCATTATTGCCTTTTTTTATTTTCTGATCTGAATAATTCTTTATTCTATAGTCTGCAACTGCAGCACACATAATTAGTACATCTGAATCGCTATATTCATTTTCAACAGCGTTATACATATCAGCTGCGCTTCTAACTTTTATAGTTTTTATACCAGAAATATCAGGTAAATCAACTACTCCAGCTATTAAAGTAACTTCAAAACCAAATTTTTTTGCTTGTTTTGCTAACTCATATCCCATTTTTCCTGTTGATCTATTTGAAAGATATCTTACTGGATCAAGAGGTTCCTCTGTTCTTCCTGCTGTAATTACAATTTTTTTCCCAATTACACGATTATCTGATATTTCTTCTAAATTTCGGTTAAAATAATCATTTATATAATTTAGAATTATATCCTCTTTAGCTAATCGCCCTTTTCCCACAACTCCACAAGCTAAAAAACCCTCATCACTATCTATAAAAGAATAATTAAGTTTTTTTAGTTTATTAATATTCTCTTTTAAAATAGGATTTTCATACATATTGACATTCATTGCAATAGAAAAAACTACTTTTGCCTTTGTAGCTGCTATTACAGTGGTAAGCATATCGTCTGCAATACCAGATGCTACTTTTCCTATAATATTGTATGTTGCAGGTGCAATTAAAACAAAATCAGCTTTTTCAGCTAACGAGATATGCTCTACATTATGTTTCTCTTTTGATTCAAACATATCAGTAACAACTTTTTGATTGGATAAAGTTTCAAATGTAAGAGGTGTTATAAATTCTGTAGCATTTTTTGTCATAATTATATCTATATTATAATTTTGTTTTTTTAACATTGAAACTAAATTTGCAATTTTATATGCAGCTATTCCACCTGTAATACCTATTAAAATATTTTTATTCTTCATCCTCATTCAACTCTTTTGCTACTATTTTACCTTCTGATATTTCTAATAGTGCTTTTCTTACAGATGTCACTTTTTTTTCTGTTTTTATTACTTCTTTTGTTGCATTTTCCACATCAATTTCTCTAGCTCTTTTACCTGCTATAATTGTTAATACGTATTTATTTGGTATTTTTTTTATTAACTCATCATAATTTACTTCATTTTTTTCTTTCATTCCAATTTTCTTAATATTACTATTAAGAAATGTCACCTCCTGTTACATATTTATCAATAATTTGCGATAATTTATCAAGCGAATCTTCTATAGTTATATTAATAAGAATTTCATTATAAAACTTCTCATACTCTAATTCTTTTAAACTATTTTTTAATCGAAGTTCTATTACTTCTTCTGTATCTGTATTTCTTGAACGAAGTCTTTTTTCTAATTCATCTTTATTTGGAGCTTTTACAAATATCAAAACTGCATCAGAGCATTGTTTTTTTATTTGTTCTCCGCCTTGCACATCTATCTCTAGTATTATATTTTTCCCCATTTCAAGTTTTTCGGATATTTCACTTTTTAAAGTACCATAGTAATTATTATGTACTTTTGCATACTCTATAAAATTATTTTTTTCTATATTTTCAATAAATTTCTCTTTTGTATAGAAATAATAATCTTTTCCATCTATTTCTCCTATTCTTGGTTTTCTAGTTGTAACAGACGTGGATAAAAAAAGATTATCTTTTAAAGAAATTATTTTTTTTGTAATTGTTGATTTTCCGGCACCAGATGGGCCAGAAATTACAAAAAGTCGTCCTTTACTCATCCTTATCTCCTTTTTCTATTCTCGAAGCAATTGTTTCTGGATTAATTGCAGACATAATTACATGATTACTATCTGTTATAATAAGTGCTCTTGTCTTTCTACCAACAGTTGCATCTATTAATTTTTGCTGATTTTTAGCCTCTTCTTTTAGTCTCTTACTCGGTGCTGAATCGGGATTTACAATACAAACTATCCTTTCATCAATAACCATATTTCCAAATCCGATTCCTATAGGTTTCAATAGAAAACCTCCTATTCTATATTTTGTACTTGCTCTCTTATTTTTTCCACTTCTGTTTTTGCCTCAACAATATGTTTTGACATCTCATAACAATTTGATTTTACAGAAGCAGTATTTAATTCTCTAAAAATTTCTTGTAAAATAAAGTCTAGTTTTTTCCCAATATTTTTTTCATCTGATGAGATAACCTCTCTAAAATATTTCAAATGTGAATCAAGTCTAGATATTTCTTCTGAAATATCACTTTTGTCAGTAAAAATAATTATTTCTTTTAAAATATCTTCTTCTCTATAATTTAT
>JAAYPW010000058.1 GCA_012519615.1 Fusobacteriota bacterium | reverse complement strand
CTTATTTTTACTCTCCTTCTTATTTAAGCATAATTTTTACTTTATTATAAACTATTTTTATATACATTGCAAACTTTTTAGATAATATTTTTTAGTAAAAAATCAAGATTATATAATCTTGATTTTTATTTTAAAATTTATTTAATTTGAAATTCTTTTTTTTCCACTACTACTTATTTTCATTATTTTCTTTTACTTCTTCTTCATTCTCTTTTTTCTCTTCTATTTTTCTCCCAAATGCCCATTCAATTTGTCTTCTAATCCCTGTTAAATCATACTCTACTCCATCGTGTACAACTTTATTATCTTCAGGGAATTTTTCAAATCCATCTTCTGGCTCTCTATCTGGATCAATTGATAGTTCAAATTTATGTTTTATATTTTTTCCTGGCACTTCATAATCTACCTTAACTGATTTTATTAAATCTTCTTTCGAATCAATAATATAATCTATCTCCCCTTCTCTAAATATTCTTCTAATTGGATAGTTTGCATGAAGTAAACTACATGTTGTAAAAAATTTATAATCTCCGTTATCATTTTCAGTTAATAAATCTATTGTGTAGTCACCTCTTTCATCTAACGGCATCCCATCTAAAACAAGAACATAGTTTAAAACTTTTTTATCTAAAACTGGTTTTAATTCAAAATGCATTTTTTGCATAAGTCTATTAGAAGGCGAATTAATTCTAGCTTCAATTTTTTGTGTTTTCTCTACATCTTCAAATCCAAATAGTACTCTAAATTTAGGTAATTTTGTAGGAAATATTGGTTGATATATCTCATCTATTATTGCCTCTACATAAAATCTTTGTGCTTGTGGGTGTATTTTAATATCAAGTCCACCAATAAAATATTTTAATTTCATAATTTTTTCTCCTTTATTTTTATTTATTTTTATATTTAATTATCATTAAAAATATAACTATGAGGAAAAAGTAATACAGGTGCTCTGTTATAAGTTTTATAATTAATATAATCCTCTAATTTTTCATTTATAAAATTATCGTTATATAAAATTTCATCTACATTTATATATCCATTTTTCAATGTGCTAATATAGTTAAATAAATTTTGTTTTAAATCAAGGGTAACTACTTCATAATTTTTTATATCATAATCTTCAGCAATTGCTTTAATAGCATCTTCTAGTCCGCCTATTTCGTCAATAAGCCCATTCTTCATTGCCATAACTCCTGTCCAGACTTTACCTTGTGCAATCTCTTCTACATCTTCATCATCCAGCCCTCTATTTAATGATACATATCCTTTAAATTCTTCA
Source organism: Fusobacteriota bacterium (assembly GCA_012519615.1). Classification (GTDB taxonomy): domain Bacteria; phylum Fusobacteriota; class Fusobacteriia; order Fusobacteriales; family JAAYPW01; genus JAAYPW01. The sequence goes on along the minus strand of JAAYPW010000058.1, from coordinate 22,759 downwards.
TAAATATTATTCATATTTTTTCTAATAATTTCTATCTCTTTTTCTGTTGTTCTTTTTGTAAGATTTAATATATCTGAATTTTCTCCATTTTTAATAACTTCAAAATTTACCCCTATTTTTTTCCCAAGTTTATCTATATTTGGAAATAAAGTAACAACACCTATTGATCCAGTTATTGTATTTTGATTTGCAAATATCTTTTTTCCTGCTAAAGATATATAATATCCCCCTGATGCTGCCATATTCCCCATCGATACATATACTGGTTTCTCTATCTCCTTTATATTATTATATATAATATCCGATGCCAGTGCAGACCCTCCAGGTGAATTAACACGGATAACTATTGCCTTTACATTTTTATCATTAACTGCTTTTTCAATTTTTTTCTCCATTGAGTTAGGTGTAATATTTTTAGAATTTTTATACTCATCATTAGAATCCATGTAAATATTTCCTTCAGCATAAATTACTGCGATTTTATCCGGTTTACTTTTATTTTTTTTATTATTTATAACGTAATCTTGGTTTAAATATGTATTAATATCCACTATTTTCATATTGTCAAATTCACTTTTTTCAAAGCCTTTTTTCGAATTTATTGAGTCAATAATTTTAAGATTTAATAAATCTTGTGTATTTGTATAAGCTAAATTTCCTTTTAAAAGTTCATCTGCAAATATTATTTTATATGTATCTATATCGTCTTTACCTCTATGAAAAGAAATATCGCTTATTGTTGATAATTGTAATGCACTATATATTTTTTCTATCTCCATTTTAAACTCATCCGACATATTCTCTTTTACATAATTTTCACCATATATTTTATAATCACCAATATGAATTACATTATATGTTATTCCAATATTATCAGTTAACTCTTTATAATAAGGTATAACCATGCTATATCCAGTAAGATTAACAAATGCTGAATATGAAGGATTCATACAAATATGATCTGCTATTGAACCAAAATGATAATTTCTAAGTACAAGATGATGTCCATATGCAACTATTTTTTTCCCTTTTTCTTTAAATTCATATAATGATTTAAATATTTCTTCTATCTGAACCTGTGAAAGGTTTGCTGTATCAAGATTAATATATATTTTTTTAATACTAATATCATCTGTTGCAAAATTTATTGCTTCTATAACTTTACTTAGACTTAAAGATTTATTGTTTTTAGCAAAATCCATAAAATTAAAATCATCTTTTTGTTCGTCTGTAATACCATTTGGAAAAGATAGTAATAGTACCTTTTCTACATTTTGTCCATAGTCCACATTTGCAAATTTTTGTAAATTTTGATTTTCTAAGTTTTTTGTAATGTTAGTAAATAGATAAGATAATGCTCCGACTAATATTACTAACCATACAATCACAATAACTATTTGTTTCATAATCTCTAAAAATATAAATTTTAGAAATTTTTCAACTCTTTTACCAAATGTTTTTTTCTCATTATTCATAAAATTTCCTCCAATTAAGATTAATTAATTTTGTTTTTCATAATTTAATTCTTCTTTTATAAAATCAACTAATTCTTTTATATAATCTTTTGAAAAATCAAATTTTATCCCAGCTAATTCATATAATTTTTTAATTGGTAAAGAATACCCTTTTTCTAAAAAATTACTATAATTTTTAATAGAATTATCTTTGTTTTCTTTGTAATTTTTGTATATTGCAATGGCACCTAATTGTGAAATTGCATATTCAATATAGTAAAATGGAACTTCAAATATATGTAACTGTCTAAACCATGCTATTTTTTTATACGAATCATATCCATCCCAATTTACACCTACATTATATTCATCTATTATTTTTTCAAAAGCACTATATCGTTCTTCAATAGAATGATTTTTATTAGTATATATCCAATGCTGAAATTTATCTACAACCATTACCCAAGGTAAAATTTTTAATGTATCTTCTAGTTGTTCAATTTTTGCTTTTTTTAAAAGTTTGGGATCGCTGTAGTATTTATACCAATATTCCATTGTTATTAATTCCATACTCATTGATGCAAGTTCTGCTACTTCACTTGGAAATCTTCTGTCCCACGCTAATTTTAATTTAGAAGTATAAAATGAATGAATTGCATGTCCTGCTTCATGTGCAAGTGTCACCATATCAGAATGCATCCCAATTGAATTCATAAATATAAAAGCAGCCCCTGTTTCCTCAAGTGGATAATTATATCCCCCGTTAGCTTTACCTTTTCTATTATCTAAATCAATTAATTTTTCGTTTTTCATACGTTCTAATTGTTTACCGTAATCTATATTAATTTCAGATAAAATTTCTATCATTTTATCTAATAGTTCATTACTATTTTCAAAAGGTTTTAAAATTATCCCATCAACATCTACATCAGTATCCCACGGTCTTAATATTTCAACACCTAATTTTTCTCTTTTTTCATTATTTAATTCTTTTAGAAAAGGGACAACAATTTCTTTCACAGAGTTATGAAATTCATAAATATCTGATACTGAATAATCAAAACGCCCCTTACTTATATGCATATAATCTCTATAATTAGTGAAATCAGCATTTTTTGAGATCTGTTCACGTAATTTAACTAATTCATTAAAAATAGAATTAAATTCCGATTCACTTGTTAACAATCGATTATATATTAGGTTCCAAGCCTCTTCCCTTGTACTACGATCTATATCTTTTAAATATTTACGCATGGAAACAAGAGTTTGTTCTTCACCTTTGAAATTAACAGTTAACTTAGATGATAATTCACTATATTTCGTGGTTAATTCATTTTCTTTAACTGATAAAGGAATATTTTCTTCACGAAATAGAGAAATATTATTTTTTATACTCATTTTCATAACTTCGTAACGACTTCCTAGTTCATTAAAATATTTTGAGTTATATATTTTTTTATCTAATTCAAAAAAATATGTTTCTGTTTTAGATAATACATTTTCATAATATTCATTAAAATCTACTGTATATTCAGGATTATCTGCATTACAAGTCATCTTTATATATTTCCAAGCAGAATATTCTCCAATTATAAATCCTATTTCGCTTAATTTTTCTAAAAATATAAAAAAATCTTCTTCGCTATTAATTTCATATTTTTGTAAAATTATAAGTTCTTTTTCAATTATTTCCCAGTTTTTAGGTTCAAATTCTTCACTATAATATTTTCTCATTTAATGCTCCTATCTTTAAATTATTAAAAGAATCTTTTTGCAAATTCTTTTTCATTTTTAATAAATTTTTCTAAATCTATGTTTTTATTAAAATCAATATCATAAATTCTAAAATCAAAAAATCCCATCTCTGTCTCTGGAATAACGTACTTGGGTTTTTTTAATCTATATTTAAAATCAAATAAAACTAATATTGAAGCATCATTTCCCTCAATATCTGATACAGGTATAACAGCAATCATTCTACTTGCATCAATTTTTAATGCAACTTTAAGTGCTAGTTCCATCTCTTTTTCATCTAAAAAACTACATATTTTATTGATTATTGGTGGTAATTTAATAGCAAATAAAGGCTTAACAGGTTTTTTAGGTGTAAATTTTATTATCGACATATTGTTTCACCCTTTCCAAAATTGTTATAATACAGTCTATTATGTGCTTATAAATTTAATTATACAATATATTGTGTGTTTTTGCAAGATTATATATAATGTTGTTATGTAATATTATATTTTGTATACATATCAATTATATAATAAAAATTTGTACTTTTTTCCAGAAATTAGTCTTATTTCGAAATATTTTATTCCTTAAATTATTGTAAAGTAACCATTTTTATTAAATACATAAAAATCACATCTCATCTATAATTTATTTATAAAATAAAAAAATAAATTAGTATATTAATTCTATACATAGATTGATTTTTTTATATCTACTTTTTCTAAATTTCGATATTTATTATATGAGTTTTTTTCCTGATTATATTATGAATCAAATTATCTCTAAAAAATAAAAACAATCTTTCTAGTAAAAATATATCTTGTGAATTGTGTTATAAAGTAGTAGTTAATATTATATATGATATTCTTTTTAGAAATTTTTAAGTAATGTAAAAATCCTCTTCATAAATTAAGAAGAGGATTTCCTTTTTTATTTATTTTATGTTTTCGTATACTAATATTGTTGCTTTTGATTTATTTAATGTATAAAAATGTAATCCTTTAACACCATTATCAATTAATGATTGACAATTTGTAATTGCATATTCTATTCCAAATTTCTCTAAATCATCTGGATTTTCTTTATATTTTTCAAACTTTTCTAATATTTTTTTTGGTATTGATGCGTTAAACATATTTACAAATTTCTCAATTTGTCCATACTCTGTAATTGGCATAATTCCTGGTAATACAGGAATATTCACGTTGTTTTTCTCTAATGTATCCATATATCTATAGAATAAGCTATTGTCATAAAATAGCTGTGTAATACCAAATTCCATTCCACAATCAATTTTCTTCTTAAGATAAAAAATATCTTCCTCTATATTTTTAGATTCTGGATGAACTTCCGGGAACATTGCTCCTCCAATTGAAAAATTTTCATTATATTTTGTTTTTATTAATTCCATTAAATTTATCGCATGTGGAAAAACTTCTTTTGTTATATCAAAATTTCCTTGTCTATTAAACGGAACATCTCCACGCATAGCAAGTATATTTTTTACATTTATTCCTTTATAATATTCAAGTAAATTTACCAGTTCATTCTCATTATGTAATATACAAGTTAAATGTGCCATTACATTAATCTTTTCATTTAAAGATATCTTCTCAATTATAGATTTTGTTTTATCTCTTGTACTTCCTCCGGCGCCATAAGTTACTGATACAAAATCAGGCTGTAATGATTTTAACGCCTTTAAATTACTTTCAAAGTTTTTAAAACCTAGTTCATTTTTAGGTGGGAAAAATTCAAATGATACTGTGAATTTTTCTTTTAATATATCTACTATTTTCATAAAATTCCCCTTTTTAGTTCAATTATTTTTATAATTTATTTAATATTATTTTTACTTCTGTTTCTACTTTTTCTTTTGAGTTTATTATTAGTTTACCATTATGTTTTTCTATAATCCCCAGTACAATAGTTAATCCTAATCCTGTTCCTTGAATTTTTGTTGTATTCATAGGTTCGTATATTTCCTCTAGCTTATCTTTATTTATCCCTATACCATTATCTTTTATAGATATTATAATAATTTCATCTTGTTTTTGTGTAAATATCTCTATAAAATTTTCACTTTTTTCATAATCTAATGCTTCTATACTATTTTTTACAATATGAAATATAGATTTTTTTAATTTTGAAAAATCTCCATTTAAATTAATATTATTATCTAGTTTTTTTATGATTTGAATATTATTATCTTCAATATCTTTCTTTCTATCTTCTAATATTTCCTCAATTAAATCAGTTAAATTAAATGTTTTTATATCTAAAATAATATTTTTTAAACTGGAATATTCTAGTAAATCAGTTGCCATTTCATCTACTCTTTTTACCTCTTTACCAATTGTCTCTAAATATTTTTCCATTTTTTCTTTAGTTTTATTATGTTCTTTAAGATCAACTACAGCTCCATCATTTAATTCGGATATTTTTGATTTTGTCATTTTTGAAAATCCGTCTATTGTTGCAAGTGGACTTCTTATTTCATGTACAATTGCTTTTGATAAGTCAACCATTGTTTTAAATTTAGCAGTTTTTAATGCATCATCCTCTAATTTTTGATTTTCAAAATATATAGCTAAGTTTAATGTGAATATTTTTAATATATCTCGTATTTTATTTATATTATCTTCATCTATTTTTTTCTTACTATCAATTACGATTACCCCATATTTATTACTATGATAATATACAGGTAAGATAATATAATTTTTGAAATTATAGTTTTTTACCACATAATTTAAATCCTTAGTATTTCCATATAAAATCTCTTTTTCAAATATATTATGAAAACAACTGTTTACATTATTCAAATCAATATTTACAAGTTTAATATTCGCTTCCTCGTATTCTACAATATCTTGTATTTCCTGTAGCGAATCTTCGTTCACACTATCATTTGAAAAATTATAGAAATAGTTTTTACCAATTATACTATTTTCTTTTTCATTATACTCTAAAAATATCCCTTTTTTATAACTTAATCCATATTTCGATACAATAAGCATTAATACATAATCAATTGCTTTTTTAATATCTTTCTCTGTATAAATCATAGATACAAGATTTTCTAATGTTTTTACTTTTTCAAACATATTTTCTATTTCTTTACGTTTTTTTTCTATCTCTTCAAATAATTTCGCATTTTCTATTGCAAATCCCACTTGTCCAGAAAAACTTTCTATAATTCCTAATCTATCTTGAATTTCATCATATTTTTCTTTAATTTCAATTACAAAAAGACCAATTACATTTCCTCTATAAACTAATGGAACAACAATTAAATCATCAACTTCACTGTCTTTTAAATATATTTTTTCAAAATATAGTGTGCTATTTATGTCTCTTATTTTTTCTTTTAATTCCTTATTTTTCTTTAATATATTAAAATTTAGATCAATTTTAATTCCCATACTTGTTATTATATTGAAATTACCGTTATTTTCTTTTAATAATATAACTGCTCTATCAAAATCAATTATATCATGAATTTTTTCTATTAATTTATTAAGTACTTCTTTTACAATAAGTGTAGAACTAAGGTTTTTTGTAAAGTCTCTCATTTTATTACTAAATATTTTTTCCTGACGCTCTTTTTCAGCTTGTTTTGTACTTAAAATAGCATTTTCAACGCTATTTTTCATTGATAAAAGAGTCTCTACCCTTGCATATAATTCCGTTTTATGTACTGGTTTTGTTAAATAATCATTTGCACCAGATTTAAATCCCTCTTCAATATCTTCCTGTCTACTTTTTGCAGTAAGCATAAGAATTGGCAAATCATATATTGAGAATGTTTCTCTTAATTTTTTACATACTTCATAACCAGACATTCTAGGCATCATCACATCTAATACAATTAAATCATATCTCTTATTTTCGTTAAATATTTTATTAAGAACTTCTTCCCCATTTACTGCGGTATCAAGTTCGTACTCCTTTATACTTAGATAATTATTAAGTACATTTAAGTTAATTATCTCATCATCAACAAGTAAGATTTTTCCTTTAATTTTATTAGCATTTACAGTATCTACCGTAAATGTATCTAGTTTTAAATTTTCTATTATTATTTCATTTTTTTCAACTTGATTTTGTTTTTTATTATATGTTTTTTGCTTATTATAAATAGGTATTGTGAAATAGAATTTAGAACCTTCTCTGATATTTGATTCAACCCAAATTTTCCCACCATGTAATTCTATTAACTGCTTAGTAAGACTTAATCCAAGGCCTGTACCGCCATATTCTCTTGATATTGAGCCATCTCCTTGTTCGAAGGTCATAAATATACTTTCCATTTTTTCTTTTGATATGCCAATTCCGGTATCTTCTACGATTATCTCTAATAAATCACCATCTACTCTACTTTTTATCTCAATTTTTCCTTTATCTGTGAATTTTACTGCATTACCTATTAAATTATGAAATATCTGCTCTAATCTACTTTTATCACCATATACGCTAATATCATTTATATTATTTATCAATTCAATTTTCTGTAAATCAATTAAAGGTTTTGTAAGGTTAATTACAAAATCACCAATTTTTTTAATATTAACTTCCTCAAAACTTAAATTTATTGATTTTTCACGCATTTTTGAAAAATCTAAAATATCATTTACAAGACTCAATAATCTTCTGCCACTATATACAATCATTGAAATATTTTTACGCAATTTATCACTTATTTCACCTGCAGATCCCTCTAATAATGATTCGCTTATTCCTATTATTCCATTTAATGGAGTTTTTAACTCGTGGGAAGTATTTGCAAGGAAGTCATCTTTTATTTTATTCATCTCTGTTAGTTGCATATTTTTATTTTCAACATCTTGTAAAAGTGCTTCAATTTTTTTAGTTCTAGCAGCTACTTTAATTTCTAAATCCTTATTCCACTCCTTTTCTATCATAAAATTTTCTCGTAATTGTTTTGCCATAAGATTTATATTTTTGGATAATTTACCTAGTTCATCATCACCTACAAAATCAATCTCCTGTGTAAGATCGCCCTTTGCAATTTTTGAAACAACATGTGATATCTTAACTATTCTTTTTCCAACCTTATCGTCAATATAATATATAACTAAAGAGATAAATAAAAAGAATATCCCTGCTATTAATACAATCTCTCTTACTAGTTTTACAATTCTATTTTTCTTATCTATAATACTGTTTAGATCCTCTTTTTCTGTATATAATGCAATTCCAATTATTGATTCACTATTTTTTGTAATCTTAACTGTTGCCATTCTATATAGTTTATTATTATGATATACATCTTTTATCTTCTCTTTCTTAGATAAGTCTTTAAATATACTAACATTTCCAATAATCTCTTTTTCAATTTTCTTATCTGCGTTATTAACGCCAGTATATCCAAATTCATTGAAAAATATAGTATTTATTAAAGTGTAATCTTCTATCTCTCCAATAAAACTCTCATTTAGAAATTCTGTTAGTACAAGTATCCCAATCTTATTACCATTTTCATTTAAAATATATTTATATGTTTTTAAATAAACTCCATCTTCATTAGATAATAATTCGGTAAAATTATTATTTGATTTTAATATATTATTTATTCTTTTCATATTTTTTTCTAAATATATATTACTTTTTATATTTTGTACACCAATTAATTTATTGTCTTCATCATATATTTCTAACGCTTGATTTGATTCTAAATAAAAACTTTTAGTTATTTGAAATAGTTCATCATCATAAAATATATTTTCTAAATTTTCATTAGTTTCATCATAATTTGTTTTTAATTTTTCTATACTTAATATTATATTTTCATTATGTGAAATTATATTACAATTTTTTTCTAGATTATATATTTTTTTATTTAAAATATTATCAACAACATTTAACGCTATTTTTAATTGATTATCTGCTATATTGTTCATTGATATTATATTTGTATTATAATCATTTTCAGCACTTTCATTTGAAATTTTTATAGAAAACATAACAAAAAAAGCTAAAATAATAATAGCTATTATAAAATTTATTAATGATAATTTATTTTTTAATGTCATATTATTCCCCTTTTCAATAATTAATATTTGAAAAATAAAATTTATATATACAATATGATTTACCCAATATATATAAAATACTGTAATAATTTATGTTATTTAATTATAATATATCAAATTTTATTATAATTAAGTCTATACTAACAACGTATATTAAACATATAAAAATATAATATCAATTTAGAATTAATAAAAGAATAATGCTAAATTTCGATATTTTTTTACTAAATTATCAGACCATAATTAATAGTATTTTTAAAGAAATTATAATGATTATATTTTTATATTATAAATTTCAATCTTTATTAGCAATTTTCGAAACCTCTAAAATATTTAAATTTAAAGAACATTTATAAATTTAAGAAATTAATATTTGTACATAGAACTAAAATTATAAATCCCTATAATATAATCAATTGATTTTTTCTATTATTATATTACAATGCTTTAAAACATATATATTCGTATATTAAAATATTTAAATGTATTTATCTATAATAAGAACTATCCTCACCAAATTTTGATGAGGATCCTCTTATTTTTATTTATATATTTTTTCAAATTCGTCAAAATAATTAGGGAATGTTTTAGCTACACAACCAGGATCATTAATTGTGGTACCCGGTACTCTAAGCCCTACAAGACTAAAGCTCATTGCCATTCTATGGTCATCATATGTATCTATTAATACCCCTTCATTATATTTTTCTGCTGGATAGATTATTAATCCATCATGCAGTTCTTCTACTTTAGCACCTAATTTAGTTAATTCATTATACACAGCTTTTATTCTGTCAGTTTCTTTTATTCTCATATTGTATACATTTTGGATCTCTGTTTTACCCTCTGCGAACATTGCAACCACAGATAATGTCTGTGCCACATCCGACATATGATGCATATCAACAGTTATCCCTTTTAATTTATCAGTACCTTTTACAATTACATAATTTTCTCCAAATTCCACAGTTACTCCCATTTTTTCAAGTACTTCTAATAATTTTATATCTCCTTGCATAGAGTTCTCTTTTATATTATTCACTTTCACAGTGCTATTTGTAATTGCAGCCATAGCAAAATAGTATGATGCAGATGAACAGTCACCCTCTACAACATATTCTCTCCCTTTATAAGTTTGATTTGATTTAATTATAAACTCTTTATAATCATTATTTATCACTTCTACACCGAAATCTTTCATCATAGTAAGAGTAATATCAACATAAGGTATTGATACAAGAGACCCCTCTATAGTAATCTTAATATCCTCTTTTGCATAAGGTGCTGATAACAATAGTGATGTTAGGTATTGGCTACTTTTATCCCCTTTTATCACAATTTCCCCACCATTTAATCCATTTGCATTTATTTTAATTGGTGGAAATCCCTCGTTTTCAACATATGAAATATCTATATTTATTTGTCTAAGAGCGTTTACCAAATCTTTAATTGGTCTCTCTTTCATTCGGTCAATCCCGGTAAGTATTGCTGTTCCCTTTTTCGTTGCTATATATGTAGGTAAAAATCTCATTGCAGTACCTGCATTTCCTACAAATAGTTCCTCTGTTGGAATTTCATCTTTTTTAAGAGAATTTACAATTACTGTTTGAGTTTTTTCATCGACATCTATTTTATGTCCAAGTTTTCTAAGTGATTCTATCATATATCTTGTATCATCACTAAAAAGCATATTTTTTAATACCGTTTGCCCCTCTGCCTGTGCTGCTATTATCATCGCTCTATTTGCTACAGATTTTGATCCTGGTATATCTACTTCTACATTAAAATTCATATGTGGTTTTACTAAGTAAGTTTTCATTATTGTATCCCCTTTCATAAGTATATTTTATTTAATTATACTATAAATTTATCTCTTTTTCAAGTTAAATCGTTTTCTATATATTTCTATCTATTTTGTATGGAAATATTGTTATGATTTTATTACTATTTTATATTTTTCTAAACATTACTAACTAAGTTCTAATCTTTCGATTTTCATCAGTGTTTAAATATTTTAAAAAAAATTAAGTGAATGTTTTTATATAGTTTTGTTTAATTTATAAATATAATTTTTGTCTTAATTTTTTTAGAAAAAATTAAGACAAAAAACTTTATGTTTGATATTTTTCTATTTGTTCTTATGTTTTAGAATAATCTTTATTAAGTTTTTCAAAATATTTTATTACTATATTTTTTTCTTCTTCAATTATGTCAAAATTAACTACCAAGTTTTATTTTATATATTCTATATTTTTTTAATTTAATTAAGTCCACATTTTTCCTGTATATATTATTGAGATGAACCCAGAGATGATAAATAATCTTCTAAAAACATCCAGATAAGCTCTAGTTACGGTTCGAAGCTTTATTGTAATCCAATATTTCTTTTTTTTGATTCAAATATTTTTTTAATAATTTTAATAAATTCTTCTATATTTATATCTCTGTTAAATATAGTAATAATAAATTATTGTTCATCGCTTAAAGAATTTCTTTTATTTCTAAATTTCAATAAAAATTTTAATATAAATAAAAAACATTGAAATAATTACTCATGTTTCTATAAATAAATTTTCTGTTATACTTGAAAGCATGTACGAAAAATACTTCATATTCATCTATTATTCAATTAATTCAGCCTTTAGAAAAATTAAGTTTTAAAAACTCTGATAATATCTCCAATACAATAAAAAACCTTCTCATAAAAGCATAGAGAAGGACTTTTTTTATCTACTCGGTTAATTTTTCTTTTATCTGTATATCTTTATATTCGTCATATATATTTTTTAATTCATATAAAAATTCATTAGCCATCTGTAATTTTAAAATTTTATCTTCTGCTTCTTTATTAGTTATATCTTTTTGATATTCTAATACTCTATAAGTTAAAGCTACCTGTTCATTGCTGGTTATTATTGTATCAAGATTATTTTTTATTTTAACTATTAATTCTGCAAACTGTTTTATCTCCTCTCTACGATAAGAGTGGATATTTTTTAGAAATCTTTCATATTTTTTCTTGCTTTTTGCCACACCATTAACAAAATAATCTTCATAAAATAGATTTTCTGATATTACAATTTTCCCATTACCATTAAATATATTATTACGAAATTCCCCTTCATATTTTACCCCATTTGCAAAATAGAATTTCCCATATCCTTCCATTACACTTTTTACCCAAGTACCATGATATATCTCCCCATTGCTAAAATGCATAATTCCCTCACCATGCATCTCACCATTAACGAAATTTCCTTCATAATAATCTCCCTTAAACTCCTCTTGCCCCCAATGATATACACCAAATCCATTTAATTTACCATTAAGAAAATTTCCCTCATAGAGATCTATCCCTTTTGCAATACCATAACCATTTGCTATACCGTCTAACGATTCACCACGATATTCCCCTTTTATATCATCATCTTCAATATATACATCTATAACAGGCATTTCGTACAATTTCCCCCAAGTACCATTAGATTTTAGTAAAATTTTTTCACCATTACTATTTTGTACCACAATACTTGATAAAACAATATGGAAACTTATCATGAATATTGCTACAGCTAATATTTTCTTTTTCAATTTTATCATCTCCATTTTCATATATTATTTTTTTATTAAAAAACTAAATACAAAGAATATTGCATTTACAAATACTATTGCCGATGATGACGGGATATCTAATATATAAGCCCCTATTATCCCGATAATTATAGATAATACGCCAAAAATTGATGCTAAAATTAGACTTTTTTTGAAACTATTTGATATTTGTAAAGCTGATGATGCAGGAAATATTATTAAACTCGATACTAACATTGTCCCAACTACTTTTACCCCTAATACAACTGTAATTGAAGTTAATATTGATAAAAAATAGTTAATATAATCTATTTTTATACCTGAGACTTTTGCGAAATCCTCATCATATATTGATACAAATAGTTCATTATAAAATAGCACAATTAAAATAATTATAATTAAAGAAAGTGCTAATGAAACATATACCTCATATATGTTTATAGATAATATACTTCCAAAGAGATAGCTATATATATCCACATTAAATCCTTTTGATACACTTACTATTGTTATCCCTACTGCAATACATAACGATGATACCATCCCAATAGAAGAATCACCGTATGCCCCAGTTTTTTCAGTTATTTTTAATATAATAATTGAAGCGATTATAACTAATGGAATTGAAAATATAATAGGAGATTGACCTAATAATAATGCAAATGCAACTGTAGCAAAACTTGTATGTGCTAATCCATCTCCTATTAATGAGAATTTTTTAAGAACTAAAAATATCCCTAAAATAGAGCATATAAGTGCGATTAAACTCCCAGCAATTAAACCTTTTATCATAAAACTATAACTAAGTGCCTCTATAACTTCATTAATTACATTTATCATCTGTATGCCTCCAGCAAAATTGATGTTGAGATACATAACCGAAATACGCTATCATTGTATCAGATTTACAAAATTTATCATATGTATCATAAAAAATTATTTTCCTATCAAGGTACATCATCTTATTAGTATGTTTACCAATACTTCCTATATCATGTGATATAAATAAAATCGTAACATTTTCCTCTGTATGTATTTTATTTAATATTTCATAAAATTCATTCCTCACTTTTGGATCTAATGCCGAAGTCGGTTCATCCAGTATAAGTAAATTTGGATTTGAAACTAATGCCCTTGCTAATAATACTCGTTGTTGTTGACCACCTGATAAATTTAATATTTTTTCATCTTTTAAATTATAAATATTTAATTTTTTTAATATTTCATCTATTTTTTCATAATCTTCTTTTGTATACCTTCTTGGAAATTTTTTATTTACTAGAAGTCCAGCTGCTACAATTTCAGATACTTTTGCTGGAAAAAGTACATCATTTTTAGTTAAATTTTGTTGTAAGTACCCTATTTTTATATTTTCACCGAATTTAATTTCACCATTATAAGGTAAAATCCCAGCAATTGCCTTAATAAGTGTACTTTTTCCAGAACCATTAGGTCCTACAATCCCAATATATTCTCCTTTTAATACCTTAAAAGAGATATTTTCTAGTATTATATTTTTACCATATGATATATTTACATTTTTTAGCTCTATCATGTTTTCTCCTTTGTTAATTATAAATTAATATAGAAATATTTCTCCGATATATGTATCTACAAAAATCTCATTTATACCTGCTGTTATTACAAATTTTAAGCTTTCAGAGTCTACACTATTTAGTGCATCTTTATTAATTATAATTCTACTTTTTCCATCTACAATTTTATCTCCACTATATTTTTTATCACTGTTCATTATATATAGATTAACATCTCCAATTGTTGCAGGTATTCTCTTAATTTCCGGAAATATTGATTCAGATAGATTAATCTCTATAACCAAGTCTTCATCACCACTAACTACATTCTCATAGTCAACATAGTCAATTTTTATAAGTTTTTCTTTGAAATATTTTTCAAATTCACCTACTTCAAAAGGATATCCACTATTACGAAATGCTTTTAACTTTGCAAACCCACTACCGCTATCTATCTCATCTAGATAATACGGTCCATACCCAATTATAGCATGTTTTTTCTCTGTTAACCATTTTATTGCTAGATTATAATTTTTTATCGCTTCATCAACGTTTACTCTATTTTTAAGCATAATTGGAATATGTTTATTTTTTATCATCTCATTCAATTTAAATATAATATCTTTTGTAAGAACTTCTGATTTCAAATCAATAGGCGTTATCCCCTCTTTTTGAGTGAATCCATATATATTTTTACTTTTGCTACCACCTTCACTTACAAGTAATGATATAGCTTCAGTTATCTCCCACGGTACAGCTATTCCACCTTTTGCAGCTGCCATTACTTTCAGTCCTGGGGAACCTGCAGCTCTTTCTAGTTCAATTGGACTTGGAAAATAGGAATTTGACCACACAGTAACGGTATTATCATTTTCAATTTTCCAGCCTACAGAAGATTTCTCTATACTGTCCTTGAAATACAGTGAATATTGAGAATTAAAAGTTTTATCATTTTCATCAGTTTTATATGTCCATTCATGTACAAATCCATCAGCATAAATATAATCATTTATTGTAATATCTCTATTATGATGCCATTTACCAAATTTAATCTCATATGTTGATTTTGTAACAGCTTTAACCCCTTTTCCCACATTTTTATAACTATGGGAATATACATCATAATTATGTGCATCTTCATCTACATCAATTTCCCCTTTTAAATTACCATCTTTATCTCTATACGGTTTTGACTCTGTTTTTATAAGTTTAGCCCGTTTTTCCAGTGGTAATCCAAATGGAGTTTGCGTTATTTCACGGTCAAATACCGGTAATATTACATTCATACTAAAGCTATCTGCAAATCCATTTGCACCAATTGGATCCCATGGCGACATAAAAAGTCCCCCACTTGCAGAACGTTGTAATATATTTAGCGTTTTATTATCAGTTTTCGCATGTTGTATTGACCATTCGTTTAATCCATCACCTAATCCATAAGGTAATCTCTCTTTTATCCTGTTTTTATTTGTAATATAATAATCGTTTTGATAACTGATAAATATCCTTACACTATCCTCTAAACCTAATTTTGTTATAGATAATAATTTGTCCCAGTATTCTTCTATTGTTAGAATATTCCCTGTAAGTAGATCTTTCGCCAAAACAGTAATATTATCATTTGTATAATTCCACCATGAATTTTCTCCCCAACCAGGCATATTCCCATATTCCGGAGTTAGATGTTGTAAAACTCCTGTGCTCCACCAAATATAAGTTGCCCCAGCAAGCCACCCTTCAGTATATATACTCCAATTAAAATTTTCTGGATTATCATAGTATACACTATTTATACATTTTATCCTATCCCATTGTAATTTTTCCACAGTAAATCCTAGTTCTGTTAGAATATCCGAAAAATAGTTTCCTAATTTTAATCGACCTTCTGGATCATCTACCCTCATTACAAATTTAATTGTAATTGGTTCATTATCGAAATACCAAAATTTCCCTTTTTTAGTTAAACGACCACTATTTTCAGGTAATTTTCCCATTTTATCCATCTCACTATTAATGATTTGAATAGCTTTCTCTTTATTTCCAGATTCAGAAAATCCTAATTCCTCTGCAATCATATCTAATTTCCATGCATTTGGTTGCTTCGGTGTAGCTGGAGTATATGCAACCCCACCATTACCACCTTGTATCTCATCTACAATATATTTTCTATTAATTAAAAAATTCATTGCATATCTTATTTCTCTATTTGCAAATGGATTAATATAAGTTTTATCCCCTTTTACAATTTGATACGGTTTTTGATTTGGATACGGATTTAAAAGAAAATCCCAACTTCCAGAAGGCACTGTATATACGTCTAATTTAGATTTCGTTTCCTCATCTAGTCCACTATACATATTTGCAGATACCGATGTTAAATAGATATCAGACCTCCCTTCAGCTACGTCTTTTATTGCAATCTCTTCTGACATTTTTACATTATAATAAATTGTATCAGAATATCCACCCTTTTCTGCAAAAATAGTAATATTTAACATTATAAATAAAATTAATATTTTTTTCACGTAATCCCCCTTATAAAACAATATATTTTTCAATATTATTATAATTTTCCATAAATATCTCTTTTAATTTTCCCTTCTCTGTAATTGGTTTTATATCAAAAATATTTCTTGCTCTTTTTTTCCCTATACCTGGCAGCTCTTCTAGCTCTTTTAACCCCATGTTGTTTATATTAATAGGAGTTTTTACTCCAGTAATTGATCTATATCCATAATCACTTACCAATACATCTACTGGTTTTCCAAGAGTTAACTCCTCTTTTACACCAACTAATATTGGATATGTACCTAGTTGTCTTCCGAAAGTTATCCCTCTATCTCTAAATTCCGGTATAACATCAGTTAATAATGCTTCTCCTACTGGAAATACCTTTTTTAACATATTTGAATCAATATTTTCTCTTACCATTTTTTTATATTTAGTAAATAGTTTCTCATTTATTTTAATTTTACTATCTTTATAATATTTCCCTAAATATGTCCCTTCAAATGCCATAACTTTTCGAATATTAATCCTACGGATCATAAGATCTCTTTCCATTATATTAGTTAAATATTCATAATTAATTTTATATGTTTCATTTGTTTCACCGATTAATCCATATATTAGATTTATCCCTGGTAATAGTTTTGGAATCCCATTTATTCTATCTTTTCCAGCTTCATTTACAACTTCAATTGCACGTATTATACTATCTGGATCAGTTGTTAAAAAGTTTGATTCAATTACATTTTTATCAAATGATTCCACACCAAATGCTATTATATCTCCAGCAGTATTGTATTTTGCAATTGTTTTTAAAATTTCATAGCTTTCATCTGGATATTTACTAATATATCCTGGATTTCCATTATCAGTATGTAATACTTTTAGATCTGGTGCTACCTCTTTTATCCCCTTATATAAATTATTTATTGCTATAATATTTGGCTTATCCTTGCCTTTATATGCAACTATATTAGATTGTCTTCCTATTCTGAAATATCTCTCCCCATAATCATATAGTGCCTTTACTTCATTAATAATATCCTCTTCATCTCTAAAATCCACTTTTCCATAGAATGGCTCTGTACAATATGAACAAAATTTATCTCTTTCACAACCACGCGATGTCTCAATTTCAGCTATTACATATGGAAAATTAGGATGCTTTAAAATAATTTCCGCCCCTAATACTGCTATCTCTTTTAAAAAATTTTCATCTCGTTTTATATACGGATCAATCTCATTACTATTTAAATATTTATATATTACCGCCTCAATATCCCCATAACAAATTATATTATAATTCTCTAGTTCCAATGGTTTTGCTTTAGATTTTCCCTCTTTTGTATAACCTAGCTTAATAGGTCCTCCAATAATTTTAAATCCAGTACAATATTCCCCTACTTTTTGAATTTCATTCAAATCAATAGGCGAACCACCAACATATTTTCCTGGTACAGTCATCCCCGATACTACAATTACTAAATCATAAGAGGATAATTGCTTCCAATAATCTATATTTTCTCGTAAAAGATCAATTGTGTAATAATCATAATTTATATTGAATTTTTTCAATATCCCTGCAATATATCTAGGATATGTACCAATATATGGTGGTACTCCAAAAGATGCTGGTTCATCTACATAACCATCTATAATTACTGCTTTTTTATACATTTTATCTCCTCTTTATTTTATATTATTATATATTTTAAAATGAAATTAATTTATCTCCTCTAGTCTTTCTCCTATAAGGTGGCTACACTTAGCAGTCATGAAAATTAGAGTTTTATTATATCACCATTTGTTTAATCTCATCTTCTTTTTTTATGTCATCTTCATTTAAAATATAAATATTAAAATCTTATTACTTTTTCTATAATAAGGATTTATTTGTTTAGAAAAAAATCACACATATACGTTTTGTTATTAATATTATCGCTTTTACTTTTACTTTTAATTTTAATTTTACTTTTACTTTTGCTTTTATATTAATCCATATGAATTCATATCTAAAATAATGTTTTTGCCTTGAATTTGATTTTAATCCTATTTAAATTTGAGTTCCTATAAAGAGTTTATCTACATTGTTATAATATCCGAGATTTTCTATATTTACATTTGATTTAGTAAATGTCATTTTGATAAAAGTGAACATTCATACTTTAGCATTTATATCTAGTGTCTCTGTGTCTAAAATTATATTTTATTTTTTATATTAGACTTCTTAATATAAATATATTTTAAAGAATAATACTTTTTAAATACATATTTTTCCTAAACAATTAAGACATATTCAATAATAAAATTGTAATTTTCTTTATTTTATCATAAATATAATTAAATTACAAAGTAATATTTTTATTTTAAATAAAAAGAGGAATACTATTTTATCCCTCTCCAATTTATCTATTTTCTTTTTTTTATTAATTCAATTAATCCATTATTCATTAATCCGATTAACCTACTGTTTTTCCCATTATAAGCATCTATATCAGCATTTAATATCTCGTTTTTATTAAATTTCGAATAATCTAATTTATATCCAGCTTCTAAACAAAGAACACGGAAAAATTCCCTTGTTACACGTCCATTACCTTCACGAAACGGATGTAAATGGATCATATCTCCCATATAATCTACTAATTTTTCTATAAAGATATCTTTATCTAGGTTTTTTAAATAATTATCCTGTTTTAGTTTTTCAAATATCTCTTTGGATTGACTATCTAGATATTGTACATAACAAAATTGACTACTATCTTTAGAAATATTAACTTTTCGAACTTTACCAGCAAATTCATATATATCACCAAAAATATACTCATGCATCCTCTTTAACATCTCAAAGTTAAGTTCCCCTTTTAGAGGTTTTCTCTCCAAATCAATTAGTCTTAGTGTTGTAATATATCGCTCTGCTTTCTCTAAATGCTTTCCATTTTTTAGATCTAGTTTATTTATAAGTACATTTGAGTTTTCATAACAGTAAATTTTATCATTAGTTGTATAATCTTTAATTTCCATAGCTATTTAGTTTATGGATTCTTTTTGTATATTTTGATATTAAATTATTACTATCTAATTTACCAGCTGCTACTTTTTCCAATATTTTCAAATGATTTTTTGATATGTCTAGTCCTTCAATTTCAAAACTTGCTTTCACTCTTGCTACAGCTAATTCTATATCCTCTTTT
Organism: Fusobacteriota bacterium; assembly: GCA_012519615.1. Taxonomy (GTDB): domain Bacteria; phylum Fusobacteriota; class Fusobacteriia; order Fusobacteriales; family JAAYPW01; genus JAAYPW01. The sequence goes on along the minus strand of JAAYPW010000058.1, from coordinate 2,684 downwards.
TTTATCACAAACATCTCCCCCTGTGTAAATTTACCGTTTATTATATCTAATATTATACCATATTCTTTTATTAATTTCAATTTTTATTTCCTATTTTTTAATGCTATTTGAAATTATTTTCCACATTTTTATTTTTTTACAAATAAAATATTTCTCCACAATTTAACAATTTATTAACATTTTTACTTCAACGCAACATTTCAATTTTCTCCATATTACTTTTTATGCTCTATTATTAATTGAGTTATCTCCTCGTCATACTGATTTTCTATAATTTCATTCTCTACTCTTAATCTATCTATCTCTTTTAAGTCAGAAATAATATCCTCTTTACTTAGTTTCCTAAACTCCACTCCATTTTCTGTATCGCTAAACAGCTCTTTATCTATTATTTTAACTTTGTAATTTATCTCCTTTAGTATTTTATTTTTTATCTCGCAATAATCCTCTTCCGATAATCTATTATAAAATTTTTCTAGTATTCCCCTGTATTTATGATATTGAAAATCAGAATATTCTCTTTCAATATTTTTCAATGTATATGCAGCTAAACTTTCCTCCTTATAACTTTTTTCCTCATCAAATTTCTTTTCAAATATAGATACAAATCTATTAAAATTATTATCTTTAAAATGTTTTTCCTCTAATAATAACTTGTCTGGAAGAATATTAATATATTTTTTATTTTTAAATTCTGTTACAATTATTTTATTACGTTCATTCAATTCAATCTCTTTTTTATCTGGTAATATTTTTTTGAGTAATTCATCTTCTATTTCATATAATTCTATTATTAGATTTTTCATTTCCTTTTCATTCAATTCAATTTTTTTATATCTATATTTATAAAATGGTATATTCTCTTTATATTTTATTATTTCGCTATATTGATACGATAATGGAATTCCGCTTATTGTGCTTAATTTTTCTGTTTCAATATTTTCTTTCGGTAGTATAATATTGAGTTTTTCCCCGGCATTTATAGCTCCTTTCTCAAGTAAATTTTCTAATACACTTTTAGTTCTATATTGGTATCCATAATTATTTTCCATTTCCAATATACAGTTTATATTAAATCCGTAGTCTACAAGTTTTTTATAATCTTCCATATCTATATAAAAGTTAAATAATATTCCATCTTTTATAATCTCTTCATATAGTTCAGATTGTTGATATTTTTCTAAGATATAATCTAATATCTTATCTCTTTTTTCTGTTCTTTTTCTATATTTTTCTTTACTATCTAGTTTTACCATATTTCTTCCATCTGATAATACATAATGTCTAAAAAAAGAAAATATTCCCATAGTTTTTCTCATGTTTTTAAAATCAATAGCACGAATTTTTAATTCTTTTTCATAATCATTATAAATTTCTTTTTCATAATAATTATGTCTAATCAATATTTTTATTAAATCCATTTTCACTCTTTTTTTCTCTAATAATATATCTATTAATTTTTTATTGAATTCAAATGAGCAAATATGAGCTGAAAGCTCTACAGAATCACACTCATAAAAGCGATACCAGTAACTCCAATATTCATATTTAAGTTTTAGTTTAAAATCTTCATTATTTATTTTCATTTTCTTATTAATATCCGCACCTCTTTTTATTAATAAATCTGCGGTTTATATTTTTTTTTATATATTGCTTTATGCAGTTTTGTCCAACCTAAACTATCATAATTATTTACATTTTTTTCATTTGTTGTTAGGTATACCCACACATAATTTATTTCAGGAAATATAGGTGGGTACATTACCCACACTTTATCCCATAAATATATTATAACCACTATGAAAACTACTGTTGCTATTATTTTTTTTTTATTTTTTTAGTCATTTAATCTCCTCCGAACTCCCTACTCTCTTAATTAATCTCGTTTCTACTTCTTTAATCTCTTTAAATTCTTTAATTTTTTCTATTAAAATCAGTATTGGTAAAATATGTGTAGGTATGTACATTATAGTTCCAACAATAACTATTATGCCTAAAAAAATTAAAACTCCCATAACAAATATTGCTGTTTTAATAGGTTTTAATTTACTATTTTTTATTTTCAAAATAATTTTACCCCAAATTATTTTTGGTAGTTTTATATCTAAATAGATATAAATTATTGGTATAATAAAAGATTTCAGTTCATAAGGAACAACCTTTAATATCATTAAAAATGAAAATATAGCAAATAACACTATTTCAAATTTAGAAAACTTTTTAGTTTGATTTTTAATCTTATTTTTTACATATTTTTTTATCAGTTTAGTTATAAGAAATATCAGTAATGCAAATACTATAATTAAATATTTATCATCCAATTCATCCGCAAGCAAATGAAATGATATTACTGTAATCAAAATAAAATTAATAAAGATACCGTAAATAAATAGTTCTCTACTAGTAATCTTATTTTCAATATCTGTACCTTCTATAATATACCTTACATATTTATACTCTAGTATCTTTTGATAAAATAAAACTAATACTAAAACTATTATTAAAATTGTATTTAATATAAAAGAAAGACTCTCAGAATTAATTACATAGTTTAGTATTACTGTTAATAGCATAGTAATACTAAATATTATAAAAATTTTTATGCATTTTTTTCTTACTTCTTTTATGAAAATTAAATTTATAAATGTTTGTAAAAATAATATATTTATACCCATTAAAAAAAT
>JAAYPW010000057.1 GCA_012519615.1 Fusobacteriota bacterium | reverse complement strand
GCAATTATAGAATTAGCACTAAAAAAAGCTGAAAGTGAACTTAAAGATGTAACAGAAGAATTAGATTTTTATAATCAAAAGTTAGAAGAATCTAAAATAGCTTATGAACAAAGTAAAAAAAATAGAATAAAATACATGGAAGAAAATAATATACCAATAGAAAATTATGATTTAATAACTTCTCTTAGTATAGAAAATTTAGCAATTTGGTCTGAAGTAAATGGAGTAATTGTTAATGAATATCATACAATAGATAAATTTAAAACAAAAAGAATAGGTACAAAAAATAGATATTTAGATCTATACGGTGTATTAGCTGGACAAAAATTAAATAAAAAACAAGTTAAGGATTATTTCAAACTGAAAATAGAAAATGAAATAATAGAAAAAGAGTTTAATAATATTAAAGGAAATTTTATAGAAGATATTAAAAGTATCTTAAAAAATAAAAATAGAGAGACAATCCATGCTCTTACAAAATTCCAAATTAATGACAAAGATTATGTACTAGATTTACAATATTCTAAAAAATTTGTTCTGGAAAATAGAATTGAGAAAAAAATACAAAAAATTACAATAATATTACTTTTCTTATTTTTATCATACATGTTTTTCTATAGCTTATTTTTAGATAAAAATGTATTAATGCATGTATTGATATTCTTCGTTCTTATATTTACACTATATCCACTAACTTGGGTTATAAGTTTAACACTCCAAACTAGTAATTCCCTTGGGGGTACCACTTTAAATCCAATACCTAAAAATGCTACTTTAGATAATTATAAATTAGCATTACTAAATAAGAAAAAAGTAAAAGAGGAAGGTATTGTATTAGAAAGAATAGTTAAAGATAATGGTACTACATATGGTAGATTATTAATAGGTGATGAGATAAATAGAAACGGAACAGAATTCGCCGTTACAAATCATGTTGTTAATGATTTAAATTCTCAAAATGAGATTTTAAAAAGTTTAAATAATAAAACAATTACAAATAATTTAGATAAGCTAAAAGTTTTAGTAGAAAAAAATCAAGTTGAAGGTGCAAAATTACAAACATTATATAGAAGTCTTGAAAAAAGTGCTAAAGCTAAAGGTGTAAGTATTAATAAGTTTAAAGAATATAAAGAGTTAAGAAAAAATGGTAGAAGTATAAGTAATAATTATAAAAAATCTTTAGTTCATTCTAAAAACATAAGTAATGAATTAAAGAAAATTGATAAAAAAAATAAAACAAAAAATAATGGTTTATACGACTCTTACTCAAGAATCGATAGAATGATCACAGAAGCAACAAAAAGATTTAATAGAATTGGAAAAAATTACTCACTAAAAGTGATAGATGAAGATATAAAACTAGTATATAATGTTTTTGACCCAAATGCCAATGACCTGTTTAAAAGCAAAAATGGAAGATTGTTAATAGAAGAGGATATTGAAGAGAAAATTTATAACGACAAAACAGTTGAAATCATTAAAAATGTATACTATATTGTATTTGAAAATGTACCAAATAAAGAACTAACGGAAGAACAAGAAATTTATAATGTTGAATACTATACAACACAAAATGTATTATTCGTAACAGGTATGATAAATAGTTTATATGTGGCTATTTTAACTTCACTACTAGGGATGGCATTATCAGCTGCAGCAGCATATGCTTTCTCAAGATTTAGATTCCCGGGTAGAGATGGATTTATGATGTCGTTTTTAGTTACACAAATGTTCCCAAATATAATGATGTTAATACCATTATATATTATTTTTGGTAACTTAGGACTAATAAATACATTTAAGGGACTTATATTAGCGTATTCAATAACTGCATTACCATTTAATATATGGAACTTAAAAGGGTTCTTTGATACAATCCCTACAGAATTAGAGGAAGCAGCTTTAATCGATGGATGTTCTGCATCGCAAACATTCTATAAAATTGTATTACCGTTATCACTTCCATCACTTGCAATATCAGGACTATTTTCATTTATGAGTGCATGGAATGAATATATTATAGCAGCAACATTTATGACAGAAGAAACAAAATACACAATTCCGGTAGTAATTAAAATGCTAGTTAGCTCAAATAGTGTCGACTGGCCAATGTTTGCTACAATGTCGGTGTTAGTATCAATACCGGTAATTATAGTATTTATGATGACACAAAAATATTTAGTTGGTGGATTAACAGCAGGCGGGGTAAAAGGGTAGAAAAATATTATCATTTAAAGACAAAAGTCTAATAAAATTATTTAAGGAGGAAGAAAATGAAAAAAAGATTAGTGTTAGTAGTATCAATTATGTTAGTAATGTTATCAGCACAAGTTATGGCAAAAAACGTTAAACTATGGTATGCGTGGACAGGTCAAGAAAAAGAAGCAATGTTAGGATTAATTGCAGAATATGAGCAATTATCAGGAAACACAGTATCAGCAGAACCAACAACATTTGACGGATTACAAGGAAAATACCAAATAATGGCTCCACAAGGTCAAGGACCAGACGTTGTAATTGGACCAGCAGACTGGATAGGACCATTTGTTGTACAAAATTTATTACATCCAATTGATGGATATGTAAATGAAGATGACAAAAAAGACTTTATACCAACAACTATTGAAGCATGTAAATACAACAATAAATTATACGGATTACCAGAATCATTTAAATGTGTTGCACTTAT
>JAAYPW010000056.1 GCA_012519615.1 Fusobacteriota bacterium | reverse complement strand
GAAATAAAATTATTGACGGAGAAAAACTGCGTGAAGAGGAGATAATAAAAAGATTAGAGGAGGAAAAACAGACACAATTAGAAAAAAATAGTGAAAATAAAGATGAATTAAATAACGAAGATATAATGATTAATAAAGATGAATTAAATAAAGAAGATATAATATAACTTAATATATATAGTTAATTCGAGTACAGAAGATAAATATCTCTAGGAGGTAAATTGTTATGAAAAATTATGAAAAATTTACAGATGAAGAATTAAAAGATATATATATTATGGTAAAAAACGATGAGAAAATAAATATTGAAATAGAATTAGAAAAGCGAGGATTACATGATTTTATTTATAGACAAAAAAATAAAAATTTTGATAAGATTAGAGAACAAATCATAATTAAAAAAGCAGAAACATTACAAAACAATTTTCAAATGATAAAAAAAATTTTTATTATAATAGTTGGTATAATTATAACCATTGTTTTCCTTGTAAAAGATATGCCAAAACCATCTGGTTATTATTATGAAAAACTTAATTTTGAACAACAACCATTGCAAATAAACTTAACAAATAGTCCTGAAACACTAACTATTAAGGGAATAAATACAAAAAAGTTTAGAAATCTTAGTATTGTTCCAAAAGCAGAATATAAAATAACTGCAAGAGTTGCATCAAAAAAAAGATATTATGATGGTGCCGGTGATCTTGCTAATTATGATTATGCTCTAGTATGGGGAAAATATGCTAATACTGATTATATGAAAAAAGTAAAATATCGTCAAAATAGTAGATGGTTTTTATTTCAAACATCGGACACTACTCTAAGTGTAAGTGATATTTTAAGAAATTCTGCAAATACACATCTAATAGCTAGTAATAAAAATATAAATAAAGCAATAAAAAAAGTTAAAAAAAATAGTATAGTTTCTCTTGAAGGTTATTTAGTATATGTAAAGTGGGACAGTAAACACAGTCATAATATTACATGGAATAGTAGTTTAACACGTGAAGATTCTGGTGATGGAGCATGTGAAATTTTATATGTTACAAAGATATATTATAAAAATAAAGTTTATGAATAAGGGTGACATTATATGATAAAAGAACTCGTAAAGGAAAAAACGCAAGTTAAAGTAAAAAATAAATATGATGAGCCAAAACAATATAAAGTGATTTTATTAAATGATGATTATACAACAATGGATTTTGTAGTTTTAATTTTAATAACAATTTTTAAAAAAAAAGAAAATGAGGCTGTAGAGATTATGTTAAAAATACATACAAGCGGAAGTGCTGTAGTTGGAGTATATTCGTTTGATATTGCAAATACAAAAGTAAAAAATGTGGAAACTTTAGCTAATTTAAATAATTTTCCACTAAAAGCTATAATGGAGGAAGCATAAAATGAAATTTGACAATATAACAAATAGAATAATAAATGATGCATATATTTTCGCAAATGAAAGTAAACATGAATATTTTATACCAGAACATATACTCTATAGTATGATTTCTTTTGATACAAGTCGTTCAATTTTAGAAAATTTAGGTTTTGATACTATGTTATTAGAAAAAGATTTAAATAAATATTTTTCTTCACTTGAATTGAAAACAGATAACGTTCAACCAATAGAAAGTGAGGGATTAAAAAAAATTTTTAAAAAGATTCATTCTAATTTGGATGATGGCGAAAAAAAAATAAGATTTACAAATATATTTATGGAAATATATAATGACGAGACTTTAAATGGAAGTTTTTACTTAAAAAAACAAAATTTGGATAATGTTAATTTAACCAATTTAAATGATATATTTGATTCAGAAGAAGAATTATTAAAACAATTTTATTTTAATGATAACTCCGTAGAAGATGAAGAAAGTGGACTAATTTATGAAGATGATGAATTTGAATACTATAATTTAAATAGAAAAAAAAATGAAAATTTTGATATTAATAATTTTTTATTAGATTATAGTAAAATGGCAGAGAATAAAGAATTTGATCCAATAATTGGTAGAGATGAAATTATTAATAAAACAATTCAAACATTATGTAGAAGAGTTAAAAATAATCCAATTCATGTTGGAGAACCTGGTGTGGGTAAAACTGCTATTACAGAAGGGATTGCCACAATGATAGCTGAGGGAAATGTCCCATCAAAATTAAAAGATTCTAGAATTTATTCTTTAAGTATGGCAACTCTAATTGGTGGGACAAAATATCGTGGCGATTTCGAAAACAGAATTAAAATAATATTAGATACATTAGAAGTAAATGGGAATGCAATTGTATATATCGATGAAATACATACAATTATTGGTGCTGGTTCAAATGGTAGTAGCGCACTTGATGCATCTAATATTATAAAACCATACTTAACAAAGGGTAAAATTAAATTTATAGGCTCAACTACATATGATGAATATAAAAAATATTTTCAAAAAGATAGAACATTATCTAGAAGATTCCAAAAAATCGATGTTCCTGAACCGACAATAGAGGAGTCTATTAAGATTATAAAAGGGTTAAAAAAAGTATATGAGAGTTTTCATAATGTTACATATGACGATAGTGCAATTAATGCAGCATGTAATTTATCAGTAAAATACATAAATGACAAGTTTTTACCTGATAAAGCAATTGATTTAATCGATGAAGCAGGTGCATATACAAGAATACAAAGTAATAATAATAAAAAAATAAAGATTAACAATAAAGTAATAGAAAAAGTTATCTCAACAATAGTAAAAATCCCCGAAACTACTATTATGCAGTCAGAACTATCATTTCTTAAAGACCTAGAAGCTAAATTAAACGAATATATATTTGGACAGGAAGATGCAATAAAGAAAGTGGTAAATGCAATTAAAATATCAAGATCAGGATTATTAGATAGAGAAAAACCTGTAGCAAATTTTATTTTTATAGGAGCAACAGGTGTTGGTAAAACAGAATTATCTAAATCACTAGCAAATATAATGAATATACCACTTATAAGATTTGATATGAGTGAATATCAAGAAAAACATACTGTTGCAAGGTTAATTGGAGCACCTCCAGGATATGTAGGTTATGAGGAAGGTGGGCTTCTTATTGATAGTGTTAAGAAAAATCCATATGCAGTTTTATTATTAGATGAGATAGAGAAAGCACATAGTGATATATATAATGTATTACTTCAAATAATGGATTATGCAACTCTTACAGATACCAATGGAAGAAAAGCGGATTTTAAAAATATCATATTAATTATGACATCAAATGTAGGCACAAGAGATATTAAAAAAACTCCACTTGGTTTTGGGAGCACATATAATAAAGAGGAAAATATTTCTGATGAATTTAATAAAGTTTTTTCGCCAGAATTTAGAAATCGACTTGATAATATAATTGTATTTAATAATTTAAATGAGATAACAGTTAATAATATCGTAAAAAAAATTATGAAGGAGTTTGAATTAATTCTAAAATCAAAAAAAATTAATTTAACAGTGAATAATTCTATATATGAATATATTTTAAAAAAATCATTGCTCTCTGAATATGGTGCAAGAGAGATACATAGAATAATACACAATGAGATAAAATCAAAATTAGTAGACGAAATATTATTTGGAGAGCTTGTAAATGGTGGATGTTTAGAACTTAATATTGTAAATGAAAAAATAAATTTTTTATATAAAGGTAAAATAAAATGAAAATATATTTATTAGATGATAATATTAATACATTTCCTAATCCAGAGTTAGCAAATACAAATGGTCTTCTAGCATTAGGTGGCGATTTAAAATCAGCTAGAATACTAAATGCATATGCAAACGGAATTTTTCCATGGTATACAGAAAATGATCCGATTTTATGGTGGTCCCCTAATCCAAGAGGAGTTTTGTTTATAGATAATTATAAAGTTTCTCGTAGTATGAAAAAATTCCTTAGGAAAAACATATACACAGTAACATTTGATAGTGATTTCAGTAAGATTATAAGTCTATGTAGAGAAATTCGTGTGAAAAACGGAACTTGGATTGATGAAAAAATTATTAATAGTTATACTGAATTATATAGAATGGGTTATGCACATTCTGTAGAAACAAGAGACTTAGATGGAAATATAGTTGGAGGTCTATATGGTTTATCATTAGGACGTGTATTTTTTGGGGAATCAATGTTCTCTTTAAAAGAGAATAGCTCAAAAGTAGCACTATATTATTTAATTAATAAATTAAAAAAAAATAACTTTAAAATTATAGATTGCCAGTTTTACACAGAACATTTAGGGACATTAGGCGCAGTAGATATACCTCGTAGTGAATATCTTCAAATTTTAAAAGATGAATTAAGATTTGAAACATTACTTGGTAACTGGGAATTTTTATAAAATTGGAGGAGATACTTTAATGAATTTAAATAAATTAAAAAAAATAGCGATATTTTCAGATTTAGATGATAAAGCATTACAATCTATTTTAGACATTATAATCTTAAAAAAATATGAAAAAAACGAGTTTCTGTGTTATTCTGGACATGAGGGAAATTCACTCTTTATAATAAAAAAAGGAAAAGTAAAAATAATTGTTAGTTCTGATACAGGTAAAGAAAATATTGTATCTACTCTTTCAGAAGGTGATTTTTTTGGAGAAATGGCGTTATTTGATGAACATAGTAGTCGTTCTGCATCAATTCAAGCAATTGAAAATGTCGAAGCATATATAATATATAAAGAGGATTTTTTTTTAATATTAAAAAATAATTTTGATATTGTTTTAAAATTATTATCTACTTTAAATGACAGAATCCGAAGGCAAAATAAAAAAATAGAACTTTTAACTTATCAAGATGTAACAACAAGATTTTTTGATACTGTTGATAATCTAATAGAGAAATATGGTATTCATAAAGGAAGTTCTATTATAATTAGCATTTCACTAACACATCAAGAATTGGCAAACATGGCTGGAGTAAGTCGCGAATCTGTAAGTCGAACATTAACCAAACTAAGAAAAGACGAGGTATTAGATATCGACGATAAAAAAATAATAATATTAGATGAAAAGAAATATTATGATTATAAAATAAGTGCTATAGGTGATTTATAAAAATGAAAAAAGTGTTATGCTTAATATTTATATTTTTAATTTTAGGATGTAATAATTCAAAAATTATTAAAGAATCTTTAGAAAATAGATATATTTTTAATGAGATTAATATAATAGGCTTTGGTGTTGCTAATTATTTCATTATAAATGCAGATAGTGTTGTAAAATATAGTTCTTTTGAAAATAGTAGAGAAGATGCTCTAATGAAGTTATTAGAAATAATTAAAAAAAATGATAATGGATATTTTACAGATTTATTACAAAAAAATAATTATAATGAACTTATAAAAAACTATTTATATAATTTAGAAATTAATAATATTATCTGGGATGATTTTAATAATTGTATATTAGAGTATACTATTTTTGTTAAAGATATTGTTGAATTAAAATAGTTGTTATATTTTTTTAGGTTAAATAATATATCATACTTTACAAATTAGATAATATATGTTATTATTATAATGTATAAATTATGTAGTTTTAGAAACATTCTATATTAAATAAGGGGTGATATTGATGAAAATATCAAATACGCTTCAATATAATAAATATAGTTTTTATGGTAACGACTCTGCAATCCAAAATAATAACGGAGATAAGAGTATAAAATATACTGATAATTCTGTAGAAGAGGAAAATATTGAAATAGAGATTGAAAAACTAAAAAAAACTGAAGAAGAGGTCATTGCACACGAAAATACACATACTGCTGTGGGTGGAAAATATGCTAGTGCACCTTCTTATAGTTACACAACAGGGCCTGATGGTAAAAGTTATATTAATGGTGGTGAAGTTTCGATTGATACATCAGAAGAGAGAACTCCCTCGGATACAATATCCAAAATGCAAATAGTTAGAGCTGCTGCTTTAGCTCCTGCAAATCCTTCTGGTCAAGATATGGCGGTGGCGTCAAAAGCATCACAAATAGAGATGCGCGCAAGACAAAAGATGAACAATGATGCATATAATGAACTTAATAAAGGGAAAGATATCTCTGTGTATGCATAATTATATAAAATATTATATTTTTAAAATAGGAGGTATATTATGAAAAAATTATTTGAAAAAATTTTTACAGAAAATATTGAAAAATTAAAAAAAGAAAATTTACCTGGTATTGAAATTATGGACTTATCAAAAATTAATACACTAGAGATTACTAAAAGTGGTACTGTTTCATTAAATAAAAAGTATTCATTTACTGACGAGGGGATAAAGTTATTATTGGAAACTAAAGATCTTACAACAGATAACGGACAAATAGAGATAAAAAATAACAAGATTATTGAGCTTGAAGAGAAATCTAAAGAGATGGAAGATAAAATAAATAAATTGGAAGCACTAAATAAAGATTTAAATAAAAAACTAAGTTCTGGAAAAGGGGATAATAATTCTGAAGAATTACAAAAGGAGTTAGAGGATAAAAAAGAGTATATTAATGAACTTGAAACTGAACTTGATGAGAAAGAGAAGTATATTGGAGGACTTAGAAATGAACTAAAAAATAGCAATATAACACCACAAATATTAAAAGAGAAAAATATAGAAATTGAGGAAAAAGAAGCTTATATAAAGAAAATTGAAAATCAATTAGAGGAAAGAAATGCAGAGGTGATAAAACTTAAACAGGATGTTTTATCATCAAGAGGATTTTAATTTAGAAAGTGGGGAAAAACCTCACTTTTTATTTTTCAAAAAATATTTAAAAATGTTTTCTTTTTATGAAATATATGATAAAATATAATTATATTTAATAAATTTATAAATAAAAAAAGTATATAAGGAGGAATTTCATTGAAAAAAATATTATTACTATTAATTATAACTATGTTTTTAATTTCATGTGGTAAAGATGAAAAAGAAACTGTTGTTCCAGTAAAAGAGGATATTACTACAATTGTTAGAGCGCTTACAAAATATGATTTAATTACGCACGAAACTTCAGGTATAATACATTATAAATCACCAATATCGATTGCATTAAATCCCAACTATGTAAATGAAAGTGAAAAAATATTTAAAAATGATACTTTTAAAATTGAACCATATAGAGAAGGTGAGTTAAAATTAGTAAAAAACATACTAACTTTTATACCAAAAGATGGTTGGAATATGAGAACTAATTATAAATTTACACTTTTTATGGATAAAATATTTCCAAATATAAAAAAAGAATTTGATTCACATATATTTAGTTTCGAAACAAATGGTATAGAGATATTTGATATTAATTTAGATGCAGAAAATGTAATAAATAATCGAGATTTATATACTATAAAAGGAAATATAGAATTTAATACGGAAATCGATTTAGAGAGTGTACAAAATTCTATTAAAGGTTATAAAATTGATAATAAAGGGAATAAAAAATATTTTCCACTAGTGATTAATATGGATAAAAATAAAAGAAACGTATTAATAAATTCTTCTGAAATGCAAAGAAATAAAAATATGGATGAATATATATATATATAGAAATAATTAAAGATAAATTAAATATTAGTGAATCTAAAATACGTGAAATAAAAATAGCTTCTGTTGATAAATTTGAATTATTATCTGCGATTATTCAAGATAATAATGATAAATTTGTTGAGTTAAATTTTAATAATGAAATAATGTCAGATTTTGATTTAAATGGATATTTTTATATTGAACCAAATATAAATTTTAGTATTTCAAAAAAATCAAAAAAAATAAAATTAACTGGAAATTTTGAATATGAAAAAGAATATAATATAACTATACGAAAAGGGATAAAAAATAATTTAGGTGAACAATTAGAAAATGATTTAAATATAATTCTTAAGTTAGAAGATTTTAAACCAAAAATAGAATTTACAAATAGTGGTGTATTTTTACCAACTACAAATAAATCAAAAATTAATTTCAAAGCAATAAATGTGTTAAATGCATATGTTCAAGTTATGAAAATACATGATAATAATATATTTTATTATCTCCAAGATTTTGACCTTATAGGGAATAAAACTTATGGACAAGATGGTGGATATAATTTCTATAGAATTGGGGAAGAGATCTATTCACAAGAGATAAATTTAGATAAAGATGTAAATAAATGGAAAAAATATGAACTAGATTTAGAGAAAATATTTAGTAAAGATAGTACTGGTATATATTTTATCACATTATCATTTTCAGAACACGATATTTTAGGTAATTACTTTAATAACAAAGAGAGATGGGTAAAACAAAATTTCTTTTACAATAGTGCTAGTATTTCTAAACCAGTTATAATTAGTAATATTGCATTACACGCTAAATATGCAAAAGATAAATTATATATTCAATCAATTGATGTATTAACAGGTAAACCAATGCCAAACATAAAAATAAAAACAAAAAACTATATTAATAAGCAATTAGAAGAGGGAATTACAGATTCAAACGGTAAATTAATTTTAAAAAGTAGTGATGTGTTTTCTGTTGAAGGAGAATATAAGTCACAAAAAACATTTTTAAAATTAAATAGAGATTTAGATATGTCAGGATTTGATATTGAAGGGGAAGGATATATTGATTCAAATGGATTTTCTGCATATATGTATACAGAAAGAGGTGTATATAGACCAGGTGATGAAGTAAATGTATCACTTATTATTAGAGAGAATGATAAAAAAATATCGGATAATTTTCCCATAAAATACAAATTATATAATCCAAATGGTAATTTAGTGAAAGAGGGAGTTAATAATACAGGAGTCGATGGATTTTACAATTTTTTATTAGAGACTAATAATAATGATATAACAGGAAATTGGTATTTTGTAATTGAAGCTGGAGATGCATATTTTTCAAAATCTATAAGTATAGAAACTGTTATTCCTAATAAAATACGAGTTAATATTGATTCAGATAAAAACATTATAAATTTGAAAGAAGATAATAAAATAGATTTAACTATTTCAAGCAAATATTTATTTGGAAATCCAGCAAGTGAATTGAAATATAGTAATACAGTTAAAATCAAACCATATAATAAAACATTTAAAAATTACAAAACATTTATATTTACAAATGAAATTGATGAGTCAATACCACATATAATAAGCGAACAAGATGGAAACCTTAATAATGAAGGAATTGCCAAATTTGAAATAAATCTTCCTAAACTTGATAAAATTGTCTCTGGTATTAAACTTGAAATTAATAGTAATGTGTATGAAAAAAATGGACGTTCTGTTAATAAAAAAGTTGAAATTCCTATGGAGTATTATGATAAATATGTAGGAATAAATATACCGGAAAGTACATATATAAAAATAGGTAGTGACATTAAATTAAAAACTGTTCTACTTACAAGAGATGGTAAAAATATATCTGGTGGTAAATTAAAATATAAAATATATAGAAACAACTATAGTTGGTGGTGGGATTATAACTCATATGATGACTATAAGAAGTATTATAAAAGTAATTGGAGCACTGAAATTATATCTGAAGGGGAGATTATAACTAGTAATGAAGGGGGAATAATATCCCATATTATTAATACTGATGGTGAAATATATGTGGAAGTATATGACCCTGTTGGTGGACATAGAGCAGGAATATTTCTTAGAGCTTTTCAGTGGGGAGATGAATCAAATGAGAGATTTGGTGAAAAGCTTTCAATAAAAACTGATAAAAAAGAGTATAAAATAGGTGATAAAGCAATAATTATATTTGATTCTCCTATAGGAGGTACATCGTATATCTCTATAGAGAAAAACAATAAAATTTTAAAACAATTACAGATAAATACATTAAAAGCTAAAACTTCTATTGAAATTGATATTACTGAGGAGATGTTCCCAAATGCTTATGTAGGTGTCTATATGGTACAAGCACATGAAAATGGTAAGACCGATATACCTCTTAGACAATATGGATATGTACCTATTAATATAGTTGATAATAATAGAATAATAGAATTTGATATTATATCTCCAAAGGAGATAATTCCAAATGAACAATTCAGCATAGAGTTAAAAACAAAAAATAATATAAAAACACAATATACTATTGCAATTGTAGATGAGGGATTATTAAATATTACAAACTTTATTTCACCAAATCCATACAAATATTTTTATCAAAATCAAAGATTAGATGTACAAAATTTCGATATGTATTCATCTGTAATTGATATGAATTTTGATGAAGTTACAAAAACATATATAATTGGTGGTGGAGAGGCATATATTCTAGATCAAATTGAAAATATAACAAATAGCTCTGAAGAGCGTTTTAAATCAATATCTATTTTCAAAGGACCTTTCTACACAGATGAAACAGGATATGCAAAAATAGATTTTACAGTTCCAAATTATATTGGGTCTATAAGAGCAATGGTAGTTATGGCAAAAGATAATATGTATGGTTCAAATAATAAAGATATTATAGTGAAAACACCTTTAATGATATTACCATATACCACAAGAAAATTATCTCCAAAAGATAAAGTGGAAATACCAGTTACAATTTTTGCCACTGAAGATAATCTTGGAAAATGTACAGTGAAAATTGATACAACAGGCCCTGTAAAAGTAATTAACGATGTTATACATGAGATTAATTTAACAGAAAAAGGGGAATACAACCTTTCTTACAATTTATCTATAGATGAGGAGATAGGAGATATAGATATTAAATTAATTGCAACTACAGATAAATATAATTCCACGGAAACTATAAATATACCTGTTGTACATTCAAACAAATATTCATATATAAATAATAATTATGTAAAAGCAAAAGATGATATTCTGAAAATAGATATTATTAAAAATGGGATAGATTCAACTAATAAAACAAAATATACTATTAGTAAAAATAAGAAATTTGCAATTGAAAATAGATTAAAATCATTAATGGAATACCCTTATGGTTCATCTGAATCAATTACATCAAATATGTTTTCACAATTATATTATGATGGACTAGTATATTTAGATTCAGTAGAACAATCTAAAAAAGATAAAAATATTAATTTAGGTATTGAAAAAATAAGAAAATTTCAAAAAATTGATGGAAGCTTTGGCTATTGGAATAGTAATAAAAATACAAATCAATGGGTAACTACTTATATTGGACATTTTTTCATTGAAGCAAAAAAGAAAGGGTATTATATACCAGATAGTGTGTATAAATCTTGGTTAAACTATGAAAAAAGTATAGCAATTAAGGATACAGAGAAAAATCATACTAATTTATATAGATTATATGTACTGTCTTTAGCTGGTGAACCGGTATTTAGTTCAATGAACTATATGAGACAAACTTATCTAAATAATATGGATAATCTTGAGAAATTTTTATTAGCAGCTAGTTATTCATTAGCAAATGAGCATGATATAATAAAAGATATTCTAGAAAATGCTACATTTAGTACTGAAATTAATATAGCAAATCAAAATACATACGGTACAGATTTTAGAGATAAATCAATTATACTGGATACACTATCATATATTGATCCGAAAGCATATAAATTAGATAAAAATGAATTAATTGATTATATTGGTAAAAGTATTGAGTCTAATAGCTGGTTTTCAACACAGGAGATCACATTTGCAATAATATCTTTAGCTAAACATATAGATAATAGAGATAAAGATGATAACTTTACAGGGGAAATAATTGTTAATGGTACAGAAAATATACAATTTAAATCAAAAAATGGCGTATATACATATGAAACAGATAAACTAGAGGGAAATATTGTAATATCATCAGATAATATGTTGTATGTAAAATCTGAATGGGAAGGGATACCGTTAATAGATGAAAATACTGAGAAAAAATCATTATTCATGAATTTAGATATAACTTGGTATGATGAAAATGGTAAAAATGTTAATCCGGCTAAACAAGAGAAATCAAAAACATTATGGGCAGTATATACTATTAAAAAAGATATAAACTTAAATTTGGAGGAGTTGGCATTAGTTCAAAATATACCAAGTGGATGGGAGATAGAAAATCGTAGAATAACTAATGATGAATATCCAGAGTGGTTAACTAAAAAGCATGTATTATTTAATAATGAAAATCATGTTGAGATAAGAGATGATAAAATCATGGTTTTCTTTAATATGTATTCAGGGTTAAAAGAGTATTCTTATGCTATTAAATATAATACAATTAATAAAGGAAAATACTATTTACCAGGTGCTACAGTAGAATCTATATATAATGGAGATATATCTGTTACAAAAAAAGGGCAGTATGTTGAGGTTAATTAGTAATAGTAAATAAAAATGAGAGGGGATAAAACATTGAAAAATATATTTATTGTTATAAGTATTCTATTTACATTTTCAATATATGGTTGTAATAATGTAGAAAAATTAGAGAACAACGTAATAATTTGTGAGGAACAGGAGATAATAAATCTTAAAATCACAAAAATAACAGAAGATAGCGCTAAAATTACATTTGAAACAGCAAAAGAGAGTATACCGTATATAAATGGACAAAAAATATCTGAAATTCCATTAAAAAAACACTATTATTATGTAACTAATCTTATAGAAGGTAAGGAAAATATATTAAATCTTGTTGTAGATAATATAACTAAAGAGGTTAGTATTACAACAAAGGAAAAAGGGATTGATTATAGTAAAAACTCAATATATCTAGATAATCGTGTGTTTTATCAAATATTTGTACGAGCATTTGCTGATAGTGATGGAGATGGTATAGGTGATTTTAATGGGATCACAGAAAATCTTGATTACTTAGAGTATTTAGGTGTAAACGGAATTTGGTTAATGCCAATAAATAAAAGTAAAAATTATCATGGATATGATGTAACTAACTATTATGAGCTGGATCCATCTTATGGAACCATGGATGATTTTAAAAAATTATTAGCAGAAGCAGAGAAACGGGATATAAAAATTGTAATAGATATGGTACTAAATCATTGTGGAATGAGACATGAATATTTTAGAACAGCAAGAAGAGGGGAAGATAGTCCATACAGAGACTGGTTTTCTTGGAGCAATGAAAAAAAGGGACTAGGTTGGGAAGAAAATGGAGCTGATGGAAAATACTATTATGCTGCGTTTTGGTCAGAGATGCCAGACTTTAATTTTAATAATCCATTAATTGTATCAGAAGTAAAAAATATTATGGATTATTGGTTAGAAATAGGTGTTGATGGATTTAGATTTGATGCAGTGAAACACTTATTTGAAGAAAATCATGAAAAAAACAAGCAATTTTGGTACGAAATGAGAAAAAGTGTAAAAAATAGTAATGAAAATGCAATAATGGTTGCAGAAAACTGGATGGAATCAGCATTTGTAGCACAATATTTCGAAGAATTTGATATGAATTTCAACTTTGACTTAGGTACGATGATAATAAATACAATAAATAATGGATTTGACTGCAGTTTAGTTGAAACAATGAAACTAAATTATGGAGAATTTAAAAAATATAATGAAAATTTCATAGATGCACCATTTATAACTAATCATGATCAGAAAAGAGTTATGAGTGAATTTTTAGTTGCAAAAAATAAAATGTATCTTGAAAGAAGTATGAAACAGATGAAACAAGCAAGTGTGATATTAATGACAATGGGTGGAGTACCATTTGTATATTACGGTGAAGAGATAGGACAAACTGGTAAAAAACCTGATGAAAATATAAGGGAACCGTTTGATTGGTATAAAAATAAAGATGGAAAATATATGACAAGTTGGATGAAGAAATCTACAGTTAAAGAGATAAACACCATTGAAAATGACGGAATATCAGTTGAAGAACAAAAAGGTATAGATGGTTCATTACTAGAGCATTATAAAAAACTAATTCATCTTAGAAAAACAGAGAGTTTAATGGGAAATTATAATATAAATAAGATTGATTTTAATAATAAAAAGCTATATAGTTATAGTAAAGATGGTGAAAATTCTAAAATTATTGTTATATTAAATTTAGATAAGAAAGAAAATATAGAAATTGATTTAAATGAAAAATTTCAAAATAAAAAAATATTTGATATTTATAATAATAGTGTCATAGAAAATAAAATAACAATTAATAGTTTAGGATTTATGCTTTTGAAAATTAAGGATTAGAGGAGAGAATTAATGAAAGAAGTAGTAATAATTGGTGCTGGTTTAGCAGGAAGTGAAGCAGCTTATCAATTAGCTAAACGAGGTATAAAAGTTAAATTGTATGAGATGAGACCTAAAAAAACAACAGAAGTACACAGTACAAATAATTTTGCAGAACTTGTATGTAGTAATTCATTAGGGTCAAACTTTATTACAAATGCATCAGGACTATTGAAAGAGGAGTTAAGACAGATGGATTCTCTTCTTATAAAAATTGCCGATGAAACAAAAGTACCTGCAGGTCAGGCGCTGGCTGTAGATAGAGATGGATTTTCTGAAAAAATTACAGAAATATTAAAAAATAATGAGAATATAGAAATTATATATGATGAAAAAATATCTATTGATGAAAATAAATATACTCTTATTGCAAGTGGGCCGTTGTCATCTGAAAAAATATCTAATGAGATATCTAGATTAACAGGAAGTGAATACCTATACTTCTATGATGCAGTTGCTCCAATAGTGGAATTTGACTCAATTAATAAAGATAAAGTATATTTTGCATCGAGATATGACAAAGGTGAAGGGGAATATATTAATTGTCCTATGGATAAGGAGCAATATTACCATTTTTATAATGAACTTATTAACGGGGAATCAGCACCATTAAAAGAACATGAGAAGATTAAGCTATTTGAAGCGTGTATGCCTGTAGAGAAAATAGCAGAGAGAGGGGAAAGAACATTATTATTTGGACCTCTAAAAGCCAAAGGGTTAGTTAATCCAAAAACAGATAAACAAGATTATGCAGTTGTACAACTAAGACAAGATGATAAAGATGGGAAACTATATAATTTAGTTGGATTTCAAACAAATTTAAAATGGGGGGAACAGAAAAGAATTTTTTCCCTTATTCCAGGTTTAGAAAATGCAGATTTTGTTCGATATGGTGTTATGCATCGTAATACATTTATTAATTCTACTAAGTTACTTAATAATACATTAAGTTTAAAAACTAACAGTAAAATTTATTTTGCAGGACAAATTACTGGTTCAGAAGGTTATGTAGCTGCAATAGCAACAGGATTATATGCTGCAGAAAATATATATAGAAAACTAAATAATATTGAGAAATTTGTTTTAGATGATATAACGATGTTGGGTGCTATGGTAAAATATATAACCGAGGAGAAGAAAAACTTTCAACCAATGGGGCCTAATTTTGGAATAATTAGAGAATTAGATGAAAAAATAAGGGATAAAAAATTAAAATATCAAAAAATGGCAGAAAGAAGTTTGGAAAATTTAAATAAAAAACTAAATATATAAATATTTGAAAAAGGGGATTTTTATATTGAATTCCCTTTTTATTTTGTTAAGTATTGATATTAAAATAAAAATGTGTTAATATTGTATTAAATATAAAAATTAATCTTAGATGGATGCAGATTCAAAAGTGATTAATTTAGAACTTAGTAAAATAGATAAAAAAACATGATAATATAAAAAAAGAGCAAATACATATGATTTTAATGTAGTAAAATATCAAACTTTTAAACATTATGAAAGGATATTTATAAACTGTGAATGAAATTATAATTATAAAAATAAAATTTCTAGATTAAATCTAAGTCAAGAATTTTATAATCCTCTTATTTTCAATTTTTACAAAGAAAAACTGTTTATTAATTTTTCCATGTTTAGGAGATTTAAGCAGTTATATTATATAAAATAAATAAATATAAATTGAGTAAATGGTGTTTTTAATTATTTTTCCTACTATAATATTTTTAGAAATATTACACGCTTAGGTTTTTTCAACGCAAAATTAATCCTTACTATAGAAAAGTAATTAGATAATCACACATTATGTTTTAATAGTAATTACATTATAAGTATCAATAATTTTTTATAAATAACTATATTGATATTTAAATAAAATTAAATAAAAACAAATATTAATATTTTAAAATTATGAAATTAGGTGAAAATATGGAAAAACAGATGGAAAAATTTTTATATTATGAAAGAATAGGTCTTGGAAAAAGTGAAAAAACTGTAGAAAGTTACAGATGTGATTTAATACAATTTATAAGTTATTTAAAAGAATACGAAGGGATAGAAGATTTTAATGGAATAAGCAGAAGATCATTTAGATCTTTTATGGCATATATGAATAAAAATGGGATCTCTAAACGGAGTATAAATAGAAAAATCTCTGCAATAAGAGTATTTCTAAAATATTTACTAAAGCATAAAGTTATAGATACTGATTATAGTTTATATATAAATAGTCCAAAATTTGAAAAAAATGTCCCTATTATTTTATCAAAAGAGGAAGTTAATATGATAAGAGGTGTTATAGATTTAACAAAATTTAATGGAATAAGAGATAGAGCTATAATTGAATTACTATATTCAAGTGGGATGAGAGCTCAGGAACTACTTGATATTAATTATAATTTAATTAATTTTGATGAAAGAGAGATAAGAATTATTGGAAAAGGTGAAAAAGAGAGGATAACATTTTTTAGTAATTCAGCAAAAGAATGGTTATTAAAATATCTAAGTGAGAAAAAGCGTTTATTTCCTAATAATGATGATACTTCATTTTTCTTAAATGCAAAAGGTGGTTCAATAACAGATAGATCATTAAGGAGAAATATAAGTGAATATGCAAAAAAAGCTGGAATAGAAAAAGATGTTAGTCCACATACATTTAGACATTCATTTGCTAGTTATTTACTTAATGAAGGTGTGGACATAAGATATTTACAAGAGCTTTTAGGGCATTCCAGTATTACAACAACACAAATATATACCCATGTTGGTAAAAAGTTTTTAAAGGAGGTATATTTAAAAACACATCCATTTGCTAACGAGGAGAAATAAAATAAGGGGGATAAATTTATGAAAAAATATTTATATCTATTAATATTAGTCTTTATATTGGGATGTAATAATTCACTAGTAAAAGATGATTATGTAGAAACGACAAAATATAATTTTAAAATTGAAAATGTAAAGGTTCATGAAAAAATAGGTGAGTTAGAGATAGAGTGGGACTTACCAAATATAGATAATATATCTAAAGTTAGATTAGATATAAAAAAAGGTTCAGAACATAAAATAGTTTTTTTAGAACCGAATATAACCACACATAAAATTTTAAATGATGATCTAAAAATAATTAAATTTGAGATAACTCCAATATCAAAAAAAGATGAATTAGGTGAAAAAACTATAGTTAAAGGTAAAATTAAGATAGAGCACACTCTAATTAAATCAAACGAATATATAGATATAGATAATAATTCTATTAAGTTTTTATATAAAACTAATGAAGATGCACTTGTAAATATATATGTTGGTGAAAAAAAAGATAAACTTAAAATCGTAGCAACATTAGAAAGGGAAGATATTAATAGTAAACAGGGATATATTGTTGACGGATTTATACCAAATAAAAAATATTTCTATAAAATAGAGTCTGTAATAGGTGAGAGTATTATAAAATCTGAGATATATGAGATTGATAAAATGGCAATTATTGATGAAGTCAGTAAAACAAATTGGCCAAAAGAAGCAATATTTTATGAGATATTTGTACGTTCTTTCTATGATTCTGATGGGGATGGAATAGGAGATTTTCGTGGTGTAGCAGAAAAACTTGATTATTTAAAAGAACTTGGTATTGATGGAATTTGGTTAATGCCCACAACAAAATCTGATTCTTATCATGGATACGATACAGTAGATTATTATGCTGTTGAAGAAGATTATGGTACAATGGAAGATTTTGTATATCTATTATCAAAGGCAAAAGAGAAAGATATAAAAATAATAATGGATTTAGTAGTAAATCATACTGGTTATGATAATATGTGGATGCAAGAAGCAATAAAATCAAAAGAAAATAGATATCGTGATTATTATGTATGGGAAACCCCGTTTGATGATTTAAGTAGATTAGGTGAATGGGGACAAGAGGTATGGTATTATACTGATAACAATGATTATTATTATGCAGTTTTTTGGAGTAAAATGCCAGATTTGAATTTTAGAAATAAAGAAGTACGTGAAGAGATGAAAAATATAGCAAAATTTTGGTTAGAAAAAGGTGTCGATGGATTTAGATTAGACGCATCAAAACATATTGATGATGATGACTCTGATGTGACATATGCATGGTGGAAAGATTTTTCAATGTATGTAAAAAAGATAAACAAAGATGCATTTCTAGTAGGTGAAAATTGGACTAGTGACCTATCTTATATTGGGAAATTTTATGAAAGTTTAGATTCATCCTTTAATTTTAAACTAAGTGATGGATTAATGAAAATGTTAAAAGGGGAAAAATTTGATATTATAAAAACTATAAATGAAAGTAAGGATGTATTTACAAAATATTCAAAAAATTATACAGATACTATATTTTTAAGAAATCATGACATGGAAAGAGTTGCAAGTATTCTTAAAAATGATATTGGGAAGATTAAACTTTCAATATCATTACTTATGACATTACCTGGAACACCTTTTCTATATTACGGTGAGGAAATCGGTCAAAATGGAAGAAAACCTGATGAAAATATAAGAGAACCTTTTGATTGGTATAAAGATTATGATGGAATCGGAGTTACTTCAATGGAAAAAGGGGGATTTTTTGGTAATATGAATTTTACTAAAAAAAGCGACGGGATATCTCTAGAAGAGCAAATAGATGATGAAAATAGTATTTATAACCATTATAAAAAAATGATAAGATTAAGAAAAGATAATCCAATTTTATTTAATGGGGATTATAAAAAAATTGTAGATGAAAACAATTTATACGGATATAGTATTTCAAAAAATAATCAAGATATGATTGTTATACATAATTTTTCTAATGAGATTAAACCAATTAATTTTAAAAGCGATAATTTGTTAAATTATATAAATATAATAAATAATAAAAATGTAAATGAAATTATAAATATCAATCCCTATGAAACTATTATTATAAAACAAGATAATATTAAAAAAAATTAATAGTATTTTAAATTATTTTTAATATAAGTAGGTTATGATTATATGTAGTAAAATAGATTATAATGAAAGGAGGATGTTGTTATTATATAACAACATATAATTAAAATGGAGCTATCAATTATTAGAGAGAATGTTGAAAAGAAAAAGGAACTATTAAGCTTAATTAAAGCTGAAATAGGGAAAAAAGTTATTGGACAACAAAATATGATTGAGGGATTACTTTTAGGTATTTTTACAAATGGACATATTTTATTAGAAGGTGTACCAGGACTTGCTAAATCTTTAGCTGTAAATACATTTTCTGAAATATTAGGTCTTGATTTCAAGAGAATACAGTTCACTCCAGACTTATTACCTGCTGATATTATAGGAACAGAGATCTATAATCAAAAAACTGGTGATTTTGTAATAAAAAAAGGGCCTATTTTTGGTAATATTATTTTAGCTGACGAGATTAACCGTGCACCTGCAAAAGTACAATCTGCATTATTAGAAGTGATGCAAGAGAGACAAATTACAATTGGAAATGAGTCATATAGATTAGATGAACCATTTCTTGTATTAGCAACACAAAATCCTATAGAACAAGAGGGGACGTACACATTACCAGAAGCACAACAAGATAGATTTATGTTTAAAATTAAAATTGATTATCCTTCTATTGTCGAGGAGAAAAAGATAATGGATTTAATCTGTGGTAACAGTAAAAACTCTGATAAAATAAATAAAATACTAGATAAAAAAACTATTTACGAAATTCGTGATATAGTTGACTCAATTTATGTAGATGAAAATGTAAAAGATTATATTATACAGATAGTATTTAATACACGTAAACAAAATGAATACATTTTGTCTGGAGCATCGCCTAGAGCAAGTATTAATTTACTAAAAGCAGCTAAAGGACGTGCGTTTTTAAATAGTCGACCTTTTGTAACGCCAGATGATGTGAAAGATGTTGTCTATGATGTATTACGTCATAGAATAATACTTAGTTATGAAGCAGAGGCAGAGGAGATATCTGTGGAAAAAATAATAGAAACTATATTGGAAAATACAAAACTTCCTTAGAAAGGAGTTGTAATTATGAGTTCAAATAAAGATATAATAAAAAAAATTAAAAAAATTGAAATTAAATCGAATACCCTTGCAAACGATGTGTTTTCTGGGAATTATAATACATTTTTCAAGGGTAATGGTATGGAGTTCGAAGATATTAGGGAATATTACTATGGAGATAATGTTAAAGATATTGATTGGAATGTAACAGCGCGTCAAAATAAAGCTTATATAAAAAAATATATTGAAGAGCGAGAACTTAGTATCTTTCTAATTATTGACTTATCTAATTCCAATAGTTATGGATCAAAAAAAGAGATTATTTCTGAAATAGGTGCAATGTTAGCATTTTCTTCTATAAAAAACAATGATAAAGTTGGTGCAATGTTTTTTACTGAAAAGGTGGAAAAATTTATCCCTAGTAAAAAAGGTAGAAAACACGTTTTTTCAATAATTGAGAATATAGTTAATTTTAAAGGGAAAAATTCTGGTACGAATATAAAGGATGCACTTAAATATTTTTATAATATTCAGAAAAAAAAATCTATTGTATTTTTAATATCGGACTTTCTAGATGAAAATTATAATAATGAGATTAAGATGGTATCGTATAAACATGATCTTATTTTAATTAGAGTTCTTGAAAAAAATGCTCGTAAAATACCAAAAGGATTTATATATAATTTTTCTGACTTAGAGACAGAAGAGGAAATTCTTGTGGACTGCACAGATAAAGAGATCGATTTAACTTCAAACAAGAGATTACCATCACAAAATGTAATTAATGTGTTTACAGATGAAGATTATGTAAAAGCATTAAAACTATTTTTTAAAAAAAGAAAAAAAATTAGAAGATAATTAACTTAAAAAGGGGTTTTGTATAATTATGAAAAAAATATTCATATCTATATTTTTTATCTTTATAACAATGAATTTGTTTTCGCAAAATAAAAATATATATGTTGGGGATATTCTTTCATTGGAGATAATATCCAATGGAGATTATACAATTGAAGAGATTAAATCTAAATTTAAGGATTTTGAAATTGTAAAAATGGATAAAGGTAATGGAAAAATAAACTTAGATATTAGAACATTTGAGACTGGGACAAAGGAGATCAGAATAGGAAACAGTATAATTACTATTGAAGTAAAATCAATTTTAGAAGATGAAAAATATAATTCTAGAGATGATATTTATAATATAAGCGAACAAGATATTACTGTTTATAATATTACAACTCCATTTCCATTAAGTAAATTTATCTATATTTTTATAATTTTTATCATATTAATATTAATATATCTAATATATTTCCTGTATAAAAAAATAACTAGGAAGACTATAAATAAAGATAATTCATTATCTATATTTATAAAAGATATAGATAAAATTGATATTAATTGTTTAGACTTCTATGTACAACTTACTTTTTTATTTAAAAACTATATCTACAATGAATTTAACGTACTGATAATCGGAAATACATCAAAAGAGATAATTTATAAACTGCTAACAATAGAATTAATAAATAAAAATAAAATTATATTAGAGGAACTTACGAAATGGTTTGAATATGTAGATTTATGTAAATATAGTAATTATTCATCTAAAAATATTGAAAAAATTGAGAAAAAAGATGAATTAAAAAAAATTGTATTAACTATTTATGAAATAAATAATAATACAATAAATAAAGTTAATAATTTAGATAAAGGAAAGTGATTAGGATGTATTTTTTAAATTGGTATCTATTATTTCTGATATTACCTTTAATCTATCTCTTTTTAATAAAAAAACGTAGAAAATCAATTAAGTTTTCCAGAATTGAGAAATTAAAAATAATAGCTAATAAAAATAGATATAAAGTATATCTAGGAAAATTTCTTATTTTTATTGGGCTTGTTTTTTTAATACTTGCAATTTCAAGACCGTATAATCATAAATTAAATTCTGTTGTGGATAAAAATGGTATTGACATAATGCTTGTTTTAGATATATCTGGGAGTATGCAATCAATAGATTTATTACCAAATAGACTTGAAGCGGCAAAAAAAGTTATATTAAATTTTGCAAAGAAAAGAGTAAATGATAGAATCGGACTTGTTTTATTTGCAGGAAGTGCATACACAAAATTACCACTTACTTTTGATAGTAAAGTTGTAGAGGAAACTATTAGTAAAATAGACTTTAGTGATATAAAAAATAATAACCAAACAGCTATAGGCTTAGGAATAACAGTTGCACTAAATAGACTGAAAACAAGTGAATCAAAATCTAAAATTATTATACTTGCAACAGATGGGAGTAATAATGCTGGGGAAATAAGTCCTGAAATGTCATTAAATTTTGCAAAAGAGATGGGTGTAAGGATATATTCTGTCGGTGTAGGAAGTGACGACACTATATTTAATATAGGTGGAATAATAAGAAGAGGAGCTTCTGATTTAGATGAAGAATTACTTATGAAAATCTCCAAAGAAACAAAGGGAAAATATTTTAGAGCTGATGATTTAAAACATTTCAATGAAATATTTGATCAGATAGATGAACTTGAAAAAACAAAAATTGAAGATAATGTATATTCAATCTATAAAGAATTATATAAAATTTTCTTAAGATTATCACTGGTGTTTTTATTTATTGGGTTATTAATTGATAAGTTTTTAATGATAAAAATACCTGAATAGGAGAAAAAAATGGAATTTAATTTTGAAAAAATTGATTATATCTATATAATGTTGTTTTTTATATTAATTATATTCTTTTTATTAGGATATAATAAAAAAAGAAAAGGATTTTCTTTTTTTAATCTAAAATTTAAAACTAAATGGGAAGTATTTAAATTAACTGGATTAATATTATCATTAGGATTTATTATATTTGCTCTATTTGAACCAAAAATAGAAAAAGAAACTGTATCTATAAAAAAAGAGGGACTTGATATATATTTTTTAATTGACGTATCAAATAGTATGGATGCTGAAGATTTAAAACCAAGTAGAATGCACCGTGCAAAAGAGATTGTACAGGAAGTTATTAATAATTTACAAGGAGATAGAATAGGTTTTATCCCGTTCTCATCTGATGCATATATTCAGATGCCTCTTACTGATGATTATACTATGGGCAGACTGTTTCTTGATGTAGTAGATACAAATATGATCTATGGTGGTGGAACAAATATCGAAAAAGCAATTAAAATAGCAAGTGAATCATTTAGTGCAGGTACAAAAGGCGACAGAGTCATTATATTATTTAGTGATGGTGAGGAACATGACGAGAGAGTTATTGCACTAGCGAAAACTTTAAATAATATAAAAATATACACAATTGGTATTGGGACGCAAAATGGGGGGCCTATACCTATATATGAAAAAGGTAATTTAAATGGATATTTAAAAGATAAAAATGGTGAAACAGTTATAACTAAATTAAATATTTCTACTTTAGAGGAAATTTCCAATGTAACAGGTGGAAAATTCTATTTATCAACATTATTTGGTGATGAGATAAAATTGCTTATTGATGATATATCTAAATTAAAAAAATCAGAAATAAAAAATAACGAAATTAAAATTTATACACATCTTTTTCAGTATTTTTTATTAATAGGACTATTATTATTTATAATATTCTATATTCTACTTTAGATTAATTAAAAGGAGGACTTGTTTTGAAAATAAATATAATATTAGTACTAATTTTTATATTTTTATGTGGATTTTCTTCGAAACAAGAAAACGCATATAGAAATATTAAAGATGGGATTATCTTATATAATAATAAAGAATTTGAAAAATCACTAGATAAGTTTAAAACTGCAAATAATATTTTAGAAAATAACAATACAATACTAGATAATATTGCAATTAATTTATACTATTTAAATAATCATGAAGAGCTAATAAACTTTATTGATTCAAATAATAAAACTTTAGTTAGATATAGTATATTAGGTGAAATTTATAAAAAAATAGGTGATTTACAAGAGGAAAATAGAATTAAACTATATAAAAAATCTTTGGAAAATTATAAAGAAGCAATTAAACTTAATCCTGGAAACGAAAAATTGATATTTAACTATGAATATATAAAAAAACTAATTGAAGAGAGTAAAGACGATAACCAAGATAAAGATGATAACCAAGATAAAGACGATAACCAAGATAAAGACGATAACCAAGATAAAAATGATAACCAAGATAAAAATGATAACCAAGATAAAGACGACAATCAAGATAAAGACGACAATCAAGATAAAGACGATAACCAAGATAAAGACGATAACCAAGATAAAAATGATAATCAAGATAAAGACGATAATCAAGATAAAGATGATAACCAAGATAAAAATGATAACCAAGATAAAGATGATAACCAATCTATTGATGAGAAGTCGTTGGAAGAACTTTATAAAAGTTTAAAAATGATGGAATTAGTGGAAAAAGATGATCTTAAAAATAATCAGAAAGTTTTAGAGAATAAAAATAAATACGAAGAAAAAAATTGGTAAAAAGGGGATAAATTATGAAAAAAATATTAATTTCTATACTATTTATATTTAGTTTTTTAATTTCATACTCAAATGATATTGACATTAATCTATCTGCATCCAATTTAAATGTAAATATAGACGAGAGTTTTGAAATGAGTTTATCAATTGATTCAAATGAAAAAATTAATGTTGATAATATTAAAATAATCGGTGAGGAGAATATTAAAATACTAGGTACTGGAAAAAGCCAAAGTAGCTATTACATTAATGGAAAATCTAGCTATAATTATAAATTAAATTATAAAGTTATGGGGAGAAAAACTGGAAAATACCCTATAAAAGCTGAAATTGAAATAAAAAAAAGAAAATATCAAAGTAATGAGCTAGAATTTGATTTTCATAAAGACAATAATGTGAGAAAAAGTGATAAACGTCTATATTTTGAGTTAAATCCAAATAAAAAAGAGATCTATTTTGGAGAAAAAATTTGTGTAGATTATAAAGTAATAACAAAAGATTATAGAGTTGACTTTTCTGAAAGTTATTTCGAAAATGACAGTAATTCTAATTTTGTTGAGAAAAATCTTGAGCAAAATATAAAACAAAATAGCACTTATATAAATGGGGAATATGCATTAGAATATACTTTAAAAAAAGTTTTAATGACTCCGATTAATACTGGAAATATTTCAATTGATTCAAAAAATCTAGTTGTAAGTTTAGCTCTTTCATCTTTTCGAAGAAAAACGACAAATCTACATTCAGAACCAATTGAAATTAACGTAAATCCTCTTCCTAAAGATGGGAAACCTGATAATTTTTCTGAAATTGTTGGGGAATTCAATATTGATTTTGAAGTAGATAAAACAACAATAAATTATGGTGATGCAGCTACTATAAATATAAGAATTTATGGTAATACAAATTTAGATTTACTTGACTCTGTTATAAAATATATTGATTTAAGAGATTTTAGAGTATTTGAAACAATGAAAAAATATGATGAAAAAATTGTAAATGATCAATATTTTGCAGAAAAATCATTTGAACTAATTGTAATTCCTAAAAATAGTGGAGCTGTTACTTTTCCATCGATTAGTATAAATTATTTTGATATAAAAGATGGAAACTATAAATCAAAAAAAATTAATAAAATTAATTTAAATGTAATTCCAAATCAAGACATTGAGACAAATAATGGATATTTAAATGATAAAAATCAGATAGTAATTGATAAAGTTTCCGTGAATAATGCGAATTTAGAAAGTAATTATAATAATAACTGTAATTACTATATTTTAAAAATAAAAAAAACATTTATTCATAATTTATTAATTGTTATATTTTTAGTTATATTAATCGCAGTTGCATTATATGCTATAAAATATAAAAAAAATACTAACTTAAATGCTAAAATATTAAAAAAAATAGATAATATAAGTGAAAAAGAGGATTTTTTTGAAGTGTTAAACCAAATAATTAAAGAAAAATATAATTTTAGTATAAAATCGTATTCAAATCAAAAAATTATTGAGAGAATTAATGATTATGAAATCAAAAATAAAGTTATAGATTTTTTTGAAATATATAACTTAGAAGAATATAATAATTTAAATTTAGAAAAGCTAAAAGAGATACTTAAAAGTATAGTGTAAAAAATACTGCTTAATTAAACTTAAGCAGTATTTTACTAATTCTCTTTAACATATGTATTTATTTCATATTTTTGCTTTAATTTATCAGCTAGTTTCAATGCTTCCAAATATTCGTAATCACTTACTGTTATTAATCTATATATTCCACCAGTTCCTATTACTTTTAAGTCTAGTTTTTCATTATTATTTTTTTCAATATGATTTAGTAAATTATTACAATTATGTATATTTTTACTTGCAAGAAGCTGAATATGATATGTTTTATTATTTGAATTTTCTATTGCTTCATTCACTTTAGAAACATCTTTAAACTCCTCTTCTAAAATATCTAGTTTAATATGTGTATTTTTTTCTTCAAGTTGAATATTGTCTTTAAAATTATCAATAGCAATATTATCACTATTTTTATCGGACTCATCAATAATATCTGTTAAGTCAAAACTGTAAAATTCATTATTTTTTTTTACTATTTGTTCATTTTTAGTTTCAAAAATAATATTATTCTTAATTTTTTTTATACTATTTTTATTTATTAAAGTAAATAAAGTTCCCGATAAAATAAATCCAATTCCTAATCCTAAAAAAAAGTATCTTTTCAAAATAAAACCTCCTTAAATATATAATTATAATTTGTTTTATATAATTATATTGTTTTATGTGCAAAATGTCAAATTTTATGCTATAATAATAAAAATAAAATTAATAAGGAGGGAAAATGAAAAAAATAACCATTATTTTATCATTAATTATTTACTTTATACATATTAATTATTTTTATGCAAGTACTAATTCAGATTGTATAAATATTATGATTAAACCCATCTATAATTACTCATTAAATTCTGATATTGCACGAAATTATCAAAGTTTTTTATTTAAATATTCAGATAATATAGAAGTAGATTTTAAAAAAAATACTGGTATTTATACAAGTAAAACGTATAAAAAAAACAAAATTTCATACTTGGATAGAAAAATTAATATCCCTTTATTATATACACCTGATATTATTAATTATTATAAAAATCTTGCACTAAAAAATAACTACGAGATAATATATTTAACAAATAAGGATTTAACTGTAAAAAAAGATGATACTTGGATATATTATTATGCAAATAATGAATATTATGAAATACATCAAATTGAGAAAAGTTTATTTGTAAAAAATTTATTTTTTAATTGTTCTGATGATCTATCGGATACTGTTAAAATTAAAGGTTTTCAATGTATAAAAAATATTTATAAAAAATATGATTCGTATAATTTTGTTACAGGAGATAAACAAAACAAGAAATTTATAACTATAAAAGGGGAATATAATGAATTATTTTACAAGAAAATTGATACAAACGGAAATATAGACTATAGTTTTTGTTATGAAGAAATTATTAAAAATTTTAGTACAGAATCAATAGAAAAAAATATAGATATATTTTATGAAACAGATGATGAATTTGTAGCAAATAAAGGAAATTTATGGATATATATTAATGCTGGAAATGGAATGTATACAGCTAAAATTATTAAAGAGAAAGAGTTTGAAAGAAATCTTAACTTAGAAAATGATGACTCGATTTACGTGACCCCTATTAATGATTTTAAAATTACAAAAAAAGAAGTTGAAAAAAATATAATGCAAAATATTATAATTAATGAAAATTATTATAAAAAAATTTTTGGAGACAAACACACTATTTTTTTTGAGAAAAATACGAGTACAGACAATAATGATATAATGTCAAAAGAGGAAATAATTGAAAACTATATCCACGAACTAAATAAAATTGGAGGATTATTAATATATAGGGATGAAAATACTATCCATTTTAAACTACGTAAAAGATGGATTAAAATGAATGCTAATGAAAACGAATATAAAATTATTGTTATTAATGAAAACAAAGATCTATTTAATTCATATATTGGAGATATAGAGATAACAAAATTAATTAATAATAAAAAAAGTATTGTTTTTGAAAATATAATATTTCACAAAGATACAGATAACCTTAAGATTAACTCAATAAAACAGATCAATGAGATAATTAAATATTTAAAGTCTAATAAAAAGGATAAACTCGACATTATATATATAGAAAAATTAGGTAATGAAATCGTACATAATGTAAAAAAAACAGATATTATTACGTCATATATACAATTATTTTTTGAAGAAAATATAAATAATCATTTGACAATATATGATAAAAATAATATAATAGAAACCGATGAGGTTGTCACTGGTCTCTTTATAAAATTAGGAGAGTGAGATATATTGCAAAAGAAATTTATATTTCTATTATTTATTATAATGAACTTCTTTTCTTATAGTGAAAATATTGATGATTCTATTAATTCTTTTAAAGATTATCTTATATTATTTACAAAACCTAATTTTGAGTTAGTATATTATGAGAAAAGACCGTATGGTGTTCATGAATTTTATAGTGAATATAAAGATAAATATGGTAAAAATATCGAACAAGAGGGAATATATCTTTATTTTAAATATAAAAACAATGTTGAAGAAATATTAAAAAGTGAAACAATAATAAAAGAATATGAAGAGATTACATTAGAAAATAATGGAATTATACATTATTGTGATTATAATTCAATTGTTTTAGAAATAAATAATTTATGGATTAATATTAATGTAAGTGATACAACTTACGAGATACTAGCAATTAAAGTGGTAGATATAAAAAATGATTTTTATACTTCGCAGGAGATTAAAACAGAACTATTTACAAATGGAAAAGTAGTACTTAAACTTATAGAGTTTCATGAAAATCACTTAAAACTCGATTCTGTAAATCAACTATTTGAACTTGTAAAATGTTTAACCGAGTTTGAGTCATTAAATATAAAAATGTGTTATTATGATTATGATTCGATAGTAAGCGTTAAAGAAAAAAGTGAAATTATAAAAAAATATTTAACTACTTTTGGTATAAAAGATGAAATGATATCAATTATACAAAAAGATAATATCTATAAAATAAATGGTTTAGTTTTATTTTATTAATAACAAGAGGAGCATTTATATGACTGGAATAGTCTTACCAATATTAATATTTTTATTTAGAATTATTGATGTAACATTTGGTACAATTAGAATTATATTTGTATCAAAGGGCTATAAATTATTTGCTGCTGTATGTGGTTTCTTTGAAGTACTTATATGGATTACAGTTATTTCAAGATTAATGACAAACACAGATAATTTTTTCCATTATGTTGCATATGCTGCAGGATTTTCCATGGGAAACTATATTGGACTTACTATAGCAGAAAAATTATCTTTAGGAGTAATTTTACTTAGAATTGTAGTACCTGATCATCCCACAGAGCTTATTTCTGAACTAAAAGAGATGAATTATGGTGTTACAATCTTAAAAGGTAAAGGTGCAATAGATGATGTGAATGTTGTTTTTTTAATTGTAAAGAAAAAAGATTTAGAATTAGTTATAAATAAAATAAAATTACATAATCCAAATGCATTTTACTCTATAGAAAATATAGAAAGTGTATCATCGGGAGTTTTTCCTAAGAAAACTTCTTTTAGTGTATTATCTAATTTTAATTATAAAAAAATTTTAAGAAACGGAAAATAGATTTTTAAAAATCGTACTATTTAAATAGAAAGGTATTAATATGAGAAAACGTTTTTTTGATGTGAAAGATATAAGAAAATATGGTGTACAATTTATTATGACACCACATATTGAAGCCGGGACTGAGGAAATAAGATATAGAATAATCGGAATATGTAAAGGGGAACAATTTAAAGTTTCTGAAACAGGAAAACCATTACAAGCAATATCTGAATTAAATAACTATTTTTTAAAATATTCAAAAGATTTTAAAAAAATAAGCGACATAAATATTACAAAATTTGATGAGGAACTTAATTCTTTAGAAAAATTATCACAATTTTATAATGAGAAGATTAATATACTAAACAACCTACCAAGTAGAGAATATTTAGAGGATTTACCAATGCGTTCAAATAAAGATGAAAAAGATTTAATATATTATTGTAAAAAATATAATATAAAAGGATATACAAAACTTAAAAAAAATGCTATTATAACAATGATTATTGAAGAGGGTATAAACAATATTAAATAAATAATAAATATAAGGAGAGTGCACATGAAAAAATTATTAATCTTTAGTATAATTTTATTAGTACTTGCAGGATGTACTAATACAAATCCATATACTGGAGAAACACAAGCTACGAAAAAAACAAAATATGGTGCTGGTGGTGCTGTTACAGGTGCTGTAATTGGTCAAGTTGTAGGTAAAAACACAAAAAGTACTGCAATAGGTGCTGCAATAGGAACTGCCGTTGGTGTTGGTTATGGTGCTTATCTTGATAAACAGGAATCAGAATTAAGAGAACAATTAGGTAATAGTGGAGTAAGTGTTCAGAAAAATGGCGAAGAACTTAATTTAATTATGCCAGGAAATATTACTTTTGATACAGATAGCTATGCTATAAAAGGGAATTTCTATGAAGTGCTAAATTCTATTAATTTAGTATTAAAAAAATATAACAAAACAATGCTTGTTGTTTCAGGTCATACTGATATTACAGGAAAATATGATTATAATAAAACATTATCATTTAAAAGAGCTGAAAGTGTAGCGACATATTTCGTAAATAATGGTGTAGATGGAAATAGAATTGCTATTTATGGCTATGGTCCAGATTATCCAGTTGCAAGTAATGATACTGTTGATGGTAGAGCGCAAAATAGACGTGTTGAATTAAAAATTTCTAAAATGGAAAATGTTGAATATTAATT
>JAAYPW010000055.1 GCA_012519615.1 Fusobacteriota bacterium | reverse complement strand
GAAAGTATGAAAAAAACTTATAATTTAGACTGGTTTGAAGAGGATGGGGCAGAGTTTGAGATAAAAGTACAAATCCTTAAAAATAAAGTGACTCTTATGATTGATACAACTGGAGAAGGATTGCATAAAAGGGGATATCGTGCATTTATAAACCAAGCACCTTTAAAAGAAACAATGGCTGCAGCACTTTTAAAATTAGCTCGTTTTCGTGGAATGGATCGCGCATTACTAGATCCAACTTGTGGAACAGGGACATTTCTAATAGAGGCGGCTATGATTGCTAAAAATATAGCACCTGGTGTAAATAGAAGATTTGCATCTGAAAAATGGGGTGTAATTGATGAAAACTATTGGCTAGATGCTAGAGATGAAGCTTATTCTCTTGAAACTCCTGATAATGAGACAATTATCTTTGGTTCGGATATAAGTGAAGATGCAATTAATATAGCGAAACATAATATTGAAATTGCTGGATTTGAAGATATAATTCACTTAGAGTGTAAAGATGTAAAAGATATATCTTCTGAGTATAAATATGGTGCTATAATATCGAATCCACCTTATGGCGAGAGATTATCTGAAGTGGAAGAGGTAAAAAAATTATATAAAACAATGGGTAGAGTATTTCAAAATAAATTTAGTACATGGTCGTACTATATTCTTGCACAGGATAAGGAATTTGAAAGTGTATTTGGTACTAAATCAAATAAAAATAGAAAATTATATAATGGTGGAATTGAGTGCTATTTTCATCAATATTATGGTGAAAGACCACCTCAATTAGATAAAAAATAGATACATATATAAAAAGTGATATATTGCAACAATCTTATTTAAACAATATTAATCTACAATAAACAAATCTAAACATCTAAAAAAAAGTTGACTAATTTTAAAAAAATAGTATAATATAAACATGAACTATTAGCACTCTATATTATAGAGTGCTAATAAAAAAAGAATAATATTTAGGAGGGATACAGAAATGAAAATAAAACCAATTGGAGACAGAGTACTTGTAAAAATGGTAGAAATTGAAGAAAAAACTAAAGGTGGAATTTTATTACCAGATACTGCTACAAAAGAAAAATCTATGATAGGAGATGTAGTAGAAGTTGGTAATGGGGAAAAAGTAAAAGAGATAAATGTTGGAGAGAAAGTTATATATGAAAAATATTCAGGTACAGAAGTAAAAGACGGTGAAGAAAAATATCTTTTATTAAATGTAGATAATATTCTTGCAAAAGTAGAATTATAAAAATAAAATTATTGGAGGTGCTTTATAATGGCAAAAATTATAAAATTTGATGAAGAAGCTAGAAAAGGATTAGAAAAAGGGGTAGAAACACTTGCAAAAGCAGTTAAAATAACATTAGGACCAAGAGGTAGAAATGTTGTATTAGAGAAATCATACGGTTTACCATTAATTACTAATGATGGAGTTACTATTGCAAAAGAGATTGAGTTAGAAGATCCATTTGAAAATATGGGAGCGGGACTTGTAAAAGAGGTTGCATCGAAAGCTAATGATGTAGCAGGAGATGGTACTACTACAGCAATTGTATTAGCAGAAGCTATGATAAAAGAGGGTCTAAAAATGGTATCTGCTGGTGCAAATCCTATGTTTGTAAAAAAAGGGATAAAACAAGCAACAGATAAAGTTATAGAAGAATTAGGAAAAAGAGCAAAAAAAATAGAAACAAACGATGAAATTGCACAAGTTGCATCAGTATCTGCAGGAGATGATACTATTGGTAGATTAATAGCAGATGCAATGGCAAAAGTGGGAGAAACAGGGGTAATTACTGTTGAAGAAGCTAAATCACTTGAAACAACATTAGAAGTTGTAGAAGGGATGCAATTTGATAAAGGGTATGTATCTCCATATATGGTTACCGATTCAGAAAGAATGGAGGCAGAATTAGATAATCCATATATATTAATCACTGATAAAAAAATAACTAATATGAAAGAGATATTACCATTATTAGAAGAAATTGTACAACAATCAAGACCTCTTGTAATTATTGCAGAGGAATTAGAAGGGGAAGCATTAGCTACTTTAGTTGTAAATAAATTAAGAGGAACATTAAATGTAACAGCTGTTAAAGCACCAGCTTTTGGTGATAGAAGAAAAGCTATGCTAGAAGATATTGCTATATTAACAGGTGGAGAAGTTGTCACAGAGGAAAAAGGGCTTAAATTAGAGAATACAACTATTGATATGTTAGGAACTGCTAAAAAAATAAAAGTATCAAAAGATAATACTATTATTGTTGATGGTGCAGGAGATGTAGATGTATTAAATGCTAGAGTAGGTCAAATTAAATTACAAATAGAAGAAACAACTTCTGATTATGATAAAGAAAAATTACAAGAAAGATTGGCAAAATTATCAGGAGGAGTAGCCGTTATAAAAGTAGGAGCTGCTACTGAAACAGAGATGAAAGAGAAAAAAATGAGAATAGAAGATGCTCTAAATGCAACAAGAGCAGCTGTTGAAGAGGGAATTGTACCAGGTGGTGGAACAATTCTAATTGAGATATATAAATCACTGAAAGACTATAATTTAGAAGGGGAAGAAGGTATAGGGATTGATATTGTAAAAAAATCACTAAAATATCCTCTTAGACAAATTGCAATAAATGCAGGTCTTGATGGTGGAGTTGTAGTAGAAAAAATAATGAATTCAGAAGCAGGGATTGGATTCGATGCTGCAAAAGAGGAATATGTAGATATGGTAAAAGCTGGGATAATAGATCCAGCTAAAGTAACAAGATCAGCACTACAAAATGCTGCATCAGTATCAGCACTATTATTAACTACAGAAGTAGTAGTAGCTAATAAAAAAGAGGAAAATCCAATGGCAGGCGGAATGCCAGGAGGAATGCCAGGTGGCATGCCAATGATGTAATAAACAATATTTAATCTTAAATCCTTCTCCTAATTTCTTGGAGAAGGATTTTTTTATTTATATTATGTATTTTATTGTTATTTTAAATTTTTCTTTTAAATTTGATTTTTTATTTCATAAATAAATTACAGGCAAGATGTGAATTTTTTTATTATCTTAGCAAAAGTATATAATTTAATTTATAATTTATATAACTATATATTGTGATTTATTTATTAAATTATCGTGATAAAATTAATATTAGATTAATAATAAATTAAAAAAATATATAATATTTTAATTAGAAAATAATATTATCAAAAAATATCGAATAAAATCAATATAAATATACATAAAAAAAAACACTTGACAAAATGATAAGAATATAATATAATTTGAAAATCAAACTAATTAAATTAAAATAAATTTTATATAAAAATAAGGAGTGGTATTAATTATGAAAAAAACAATTGCTTTAGTAGCAGGACTATTTTTAGTTTGTAACACAGTATTTATGGCAGAAGGAGCTAATGATATTGCTAAAAAACTAGAGTCAAAAACAAAATGGGATTTTAGCGAATCAAATGTAGAATTCGAAGCAAGATTATATGATTCTACAGTAGATGCACAAGGAGTTATGGGAGTAGATACAGATTTTATTCTTAAATTGAAAAAACAAGTTGACGATAAAACAACAGTTACATTTGTATATGATACTGATGATTCAAATCCGGATGAGATCTTAGAACTACTAGTAAATAGAAAATTCAATGAATATTTAGAAGCTCAAATAGATATTGATATTTTAGTAGGAGATGGATTTGCAGTAAGAGAAGATGATAAAAGTGATAAAGTTTGGATAAAATATCGTCCAAGTAAAAAAAGTACAATTAAATTTGCTCCATACGATATCCGTTTAAAAATGGGGGATGAATTTGAAACATCTGGTGCACAAAAAACTCCTGGGATACAATTAGATTATGATATTAACGACAATTCAACAGTTATAGTTGGATTAGGTGCAAAAATGGTAAATGAAACTGGTGGTGCAGATCCTTTAAAACCTGAAAATGATATAGAAGCTAAAGAATATACAAGTGTTGGTTATAAATTAGGTTATGATTATAAAGGGGAAGGATTTAATATAAGTGCATTAGTTACAGGGACAACACAAGATGAAAAAAATATCACAAGACAACAAGCTGCATCATATGATTTAAGTGCAAGTGTAATTGGTGATTTCGAGTTAGGGAATTTTGGAATCGGTTATGAGTTTGCATTTCAAGATTTAAATGAAACTGCAATTGCAGATGAAACTGATTTTGGTGCTTACATTAATGTTTCGTATAATATAGAAGATAAAAATTTAACACCATTTATAGCTTATAGATATGTTGGGGAATACTTATATTTTGATGATGATGACTATTCAGCAACTTTTGCAGATTTCGATCATGGTGGGTTAAATTCAATAGAAATAGGTACTGATATTCATTTAAAAGGTGGATTTGTATTAACACCAAGTTATGAATTTGTTACAATTAAAAATGATGCATATACAGACACAAAAGGAAAAGCTACGGATAATGCTTCATTTTTTACAATTAAAGCAAAGGTTGAATTCTAATTTAAAATAGATAATTATTATAGCAGAGAGTAATCTCTGCTTTTTTTATTTTAATATGAAATAAATTAGAAGTGTAATGTAGAAAGTATTAGAAAAACAGTAGGCTTTTAATACATAAATTACATAATACGTCAAAAATGATACGAAAATAAAATATAATTCATTGACAAAATCCCATAAATAAGATATAATTTCTTGTTATATATTAAATTATAAAAAGGAGTGTAAATGAAAACAGAAAACAGAAAACAGAAAACAGAAAACAGAAGGTTGTTAGTATTGCTTTAATTATTTTAAGTTTATTATTTATTTTTTCATGTAAAAAGCATAGTAACGAAAAAAACGATGAAGAGGTAGTAAACCATAAAGTTATTGGCT
>JAAYPW010000054.1 GCA_012519615.1 Fusobacteriota bacterium | reverse complement strand
GCAGCAAGCGTAAAATCAGGAGATAAATATGATTTATGGTTTGATATGACAAAATGTCATATATTTGATAAAGAAACCGAGGAAAACATTAGCTTATAATAATAGTTATTTAATTTCAGAAAGGAGAAATTATGAATAAAATTAGACAAAGTGTTATAACTGTTGTGTCTATTTTATTTTTTATTATGTTTTTAATGATTTTTTTTGAAAAAATCGATTTTTTAGGTGAAATACTTGATAAAAACGATGTAAAAAATTCTTTAAAAAGAGAGATAAGAAATGAAATTATTTTTAAGGACAGTGAAATAAGTAAAAATAAAGAGATTTTAAGTAGATTTAACCGTTTTGATTTATCAAACTTTATTGCAGTATCAGAATATAGAGCAGAACTTACAAAATTTGAATCTGTTAAAAAATTTGAATTTGCAAAAAAAAACGCCATGAAGATGCCTACTATAATATTATCATTAACATTTTTCATGTGTTTACTGTTTTCTCTAGTATCTTTTTTTATGAGAAACTATAGATATACTATAATATATAACTTAATAATAAGTTTAATGCTTATCATTTATAACCTGTCATTATCAAAAGCCATTGCATCTATGGGATTAGAGAGAAAATGGTATGCATCATGGGGATTATCGGAAAGTATTTTACATGTATTTCACTTTGTTATATATATTGTTTTTATAGCAGTATATCTAGCTAACATGAAAAAAATTAATGCAAATCTTGTTAAACTTACTCAAAAAGAAAATTTAACCAATATAAAAATAGAAATTACAAAAAAAATAAAATGGATGAAAAGTACAAGTTTTGCGTATGCAATGTTGGCTCCAGCAATAATCGTAGTTATTGTTATTATTGTATATCCATTTTTATATAACTTTAGAATATCGTTTTCAAGCTTAAACTTAAAAAGATTTTTTGGTTTTATACAAGGAGATAAACTTTATTACAACGGATTAGGAAACTATGTTGAGATATTTAGAGATAAACTTTTCTGGATGACACTACTTAGAACATTAATATGGACAGTATCTAATTTAGTATTTCATGTAATTGGTGGAGTATTTCTAGCAATTATGCTAAATCGTGATATGAAATTTCGTCCAACATATCAAGCAATATTAATTTTACCTTGGGCAATACCTCAATTTATAGCAGTATTAGTTTGGAGAGGGATGTTTAGTACTAGATATGGAGCTATAAATTTATTTTTAACAAAGATAGCACAATTTTTTAAACCTTGGTATCAGGTAGATATACCATGGTTAACAGATCCTGTATGGTTATTTTTTGGTGCAATACTAACTAATATATGGTTAGGGATACCATTTATGATGATGATTGCCTTAGGTGGATTACAAGGAATTTCAGAAACATATTATGAAGCAGCAGAAATTGACGGTGCATCTTCATGGCAACAGATAAAACATATCACACTACCACAATTAAAACCTGTTATGACACCTGCCATAATAATGGGAACTGTATGGACCTTTAACAACTTAAATGTAATATATTTATTATCTACAGATACATTAACTGGAAAAGTAGATATTCTAGTAACATATGTATATAAAGCAGCATTTAACTTATATAGATATGGATATGCAGCAGCATTTTCAGCAGTAATATTTGGAATATTAATGATGTTTAGTGTATTAATGATTAAATTTTCTAAAGTAGAAGAAGGTGTTAACTAATGGCAAGAAAAGAAAAATTTAGTAAAAGATTTATTATTCATACAATTTTAATTATAGCTTGTATATTATCTTTATATCCAATTTTAAGAGTAGTTACAATTTCCTTAAGACCAGGAGATAGGGCCTTTAGTGATTCACTTTCTGTAATACCAGATGAGCCGACTCTTGAAGCATATAATACAATATTATTTGAAAAAGGATATACTGGCGGAAAAGCTGCTAAGAAACATTCACTATTAATTCAAGTAAAAATAGAAAAAATGTTTGATAAAGTTTATAAAAATATAGAACTAGAAGAGAGATTAATTGAAGAAATTGAAAAAATAAAAATAAAAAAAGATAAAGA
Source organism: Fusobacteriota bacterium (assembly GCA_012519615.1). Taxonomy (GTDB): domain Bacteria; phylum Fusobacteriota; class Fusobacteriia; order Fusobacteriales; family JAAYPW01; genus JAAYPW01. The sequence goes on along the minus strand of JAAYPW010000054.1, from coordinate 4,064 downwards.
GCAAGAGAATCTAAACAGTCTAATAAATGAAAAAAGAGAATTATCAAACGAGAATGCAGAAAATAGAGAACTTATTAAAAAAATAAGTATAGAACACGATAACTATATATTATCAGGACATTCTATTAATGAATTAAATGCAAAACTTGAAAATGCAAAAAAAATAATTGAAAAAGAGGAAGCTGTAAACGAAATATTAAAAGATAAAAATCAAAAAAATCAAAAGAGAATGGAAGATATAATAGGTGAAATCTCTAGTCAAGCAGAATTAAAAGTACGTGAAAATGAGATTGCAAGCATTAGAAAAAGATCTGGTAGAATGGGTTCAAAAATTAAAAAAAATAATGATAAAATTGCATACTATAAAAGAGAAGTAGAAAAATTAAAAAATGTAATAGATATTAAAAATAATAATAATGAAACATCAATAGAGGAAAAAATTAAAAAATTAAAAAATCAAAAACTAAGTAGTAATGATATAATAGTTACAAATCTAAGAGAGATGAAAAAAATAGATAAGAAGTTTAACGAAATTAAATATTCATTTAATTATTATGAGAATGAATATACTGTTCTTATATTTGTAAAAAACACAATAGATAAATTCTATAATTTAGAAAAAAAACTTAGTACACTTTTACAAGTAAAAACTTATATTGAAACAGATGAAGTTATAAAAGATATAGATAGAGAAATAAAAGCTACATATGAATTATATCAAAACGAGGGACTAGATTCACTTATAAAAGAGATTCAAAATATAGAGGAGACAATGAATAAAGGTGCTATTGAGATAAGAGCAGGATCAGAACTTGAAAAAATAACAAAACTTTATACCTCTAAATCAATTGAAGAAATTGATATAGATATGAAAAAATTAGTGGATAAACAAAAAGATAAAGGATATAAATTTTTCAATGCTAGTTTCTGGTTATGGTTTGCTAACTCAATGATTGTATCATTTTTTACAGTATTTTTCGGAGTAATATTTGCACTAACAGCAGGATATGCATTTTCAAGATATGATTTCTATGGTAAAAAATTTGGACTTACTTTTTTCTTAGTTACTCAAATGTTTCCGCCTGTTATGTTACTTTTACCAATGTATCTTGTTATGAGTCGTATAAGTATTTCCAATCTTCCGTGGTTAGTTAATTTTCTTAATATGATTTCAGCAGATCCAGATGCATTTGAAGTATATTTTAAATTAATTACAATTTATATAACAACAGCATTACCAGTGTGTGTATGGCAAATGAAAGGTTATTATGATACTATACCTTATAGTTTAGAAGAAGCAGCTTTAATAGATGGATGTACACCTTTTCAAGCATTTTATAAAATAATACTTCCTCTTGTAAAACCAGGTATTGTTGTAACAGCACTATTTTCATTTATGGCTGCATGGACAGACTTTGTAGTTGCAAATGTAATGGTTCAATCAGAAAAATATAAAACACTACCTCTAGGATTACAAAGTATGAATGATAGATTTAAAGTGGAGTGGGCAAACTTCTCAGCATCTTCAATTTTAGTAATGATTCCAGCAGTACTTTTATTTATGTATCTATCTAAATTCTTAGTATCGGGCTTAACTTTAGGTGGAGTAAAAGAATAAAATTATAATAGAAAAGGCATTTTTGCCTTTTTTTTATGAATAAACATAAAATTTAGATTTTATTATAAATATCAATATAGTTATTAAAAAAATACTAGCATTCGGTATTATTTAATAATGTTTTGTTACTTGTATTTTGGTTTTGAAAAAATCATACATGTATGTGAAAAATCAAAACATAAAAACTTGGATATTATAATTACGGTTTTAAATTTGAAAACAAAATCATCAATAGATCCTTACTTTCTTTCAAAAAAAAGTAAGATAAAAAACTTCACGTTGGATCTAAACTCAATTATTTTCTAAATTCATCTTCTGAAAATCGTATAACTCACTACACTCAACCAATGCGATTTTTTAATAAGGTGTTTTTGCAGAGCAAAAAAATCTAGCGATAGTAATTTTTTTGTAAAAAAAGTCTCCGATATCGAAGATTTCTTTAAGAAAATTATAATTGCTTTCCGATGTACACTAAAAAAATAAAATCCAATATAGTGAACCCTTTATAATAACCTATTACGTTTATGAATTTTTTTAAAATTCAAGAATTTAATTGTACTTTTTATTTTAGCTTAAATACCGTATACTATTATAAAAAATATTTATTTTTATAGATAATTATTAATTTAAGGTAATTTTAATATAAAAAAATAAAAAAACTTGATAATCTAATAAAGAATAAAGTATAATTATATAGAAAATAATATAAATTTCATAAGAAAATTTAATAAATACTATTGACATTTTTTAAATAAAATAGTATGCTATAGTTTGTTAAATAGAATTTAACATTGTTTAGTACCATAGTAAACAATGTTAAAAAAATATCATTTAAAATAAAATAAGATTTCATGTAAATAAAAATATTAAGGGGGTTTATTTAATGTCAAGAAAAATGAAAACAATGGATGGTAATATGGCAGCTGCTTATGTATCATATGCATTTACAGAAGTAGCAGGGATATATCCAATTACACCTTCATCACCAATGGCAGAGTATACAGATGAATGGTCTGCAATGGGGAAAAAAAATATTTTTGGTAATCCTGTAAAATTAGTTGAGATGCAATCAGAAGCAGGAGCAGCTGGAACAGTTCATGGTTCGTTACAAGCAGGGGCACTTACTACAACTTATACGGCATCACAAGGGTTATTATTAATGATACCTAATATGTACAAAATATCTGGAGAATTATTACCAGGTGTATTTCATGTAACCGCAAGATCATTATCAGCACAAGCTTTATCTATTTTCGGAGATCACGCTGACGTATATTCAGCTAGACAAACAGGTTTTGCAATGTTAGCTACAGGAAGCGTACAAGAAGTAGCAGACTTAGCAGGGGTAGCTCACTTAGCTGCAATTAAAACAAGAGTTCCTTTTATGCACTTCTTTGACGGATTTAGAACATCGCATGAAATTCAAAAAGTAGAAGTACTTGAATATGACGAACTTGAAAAACTATTAGATAAAGAAGCAGTTGCTGAATTTAGAAAAAGAGCAATAAATCCGGAAATCAATCCTATTACAAGAGGAACTGCTCAAAATGATGATATCTATTTCCAAACAAGAGAAGCTGCAAACAAATTTTATGATGCTATACCAGATGTAGTGGCATCATACATGAATGATATTACAAAATTAACTAATAGAGAGTACAAACCATTTGTATATTATGGAGCAGAAGATGCAGAATATGTAATCATTGCAATGGGATCGGTAACAGAAACAATTAAAGAAACTATAGATTATTTAATGGCAAAAGGGGAAAAAGTAGGTTTAGTAAGTGTACATTTATATAGACCATTTTCTGAAAAATACTTTATGGATATATTCCCTAAAACAGTAAAAAGAATAGCTGTATTAGATAGAACAAAAGAGATCGGTGCAATGGGAGAACCATTATACCTTGATGTAAGAAACTTATTCTTTGGTAAAGAAAATGCTCCAATTATCGTAGGTGGAAGATATGGATTATCTTCAAAAGATACAACACCTGCACAAATGTTAGCAGTGTATGCAAATATTATGCAACCAGAACCAAAAAATAACTTCACTGTTGGTATAGTAGATGATGTTACATTTACATCGCTACCTTTAGCTGAAGAGGTAATAACTGTTCCTGAAGGGACAATAGAGTGCTTATTCTGGGGATTAGGTTCTGACGGTACTGTTGGTGCTAATAAAAACTCAATTAAAATAATTGGAGATAATACAAACATGTATGCACAAGCTTATTTTGCGTATGACTCTAAAAAATCAGGTGGAGTAACTAGATCGCACTTAAGATTTGGGAAAAAACCAATTAGATCAACATATTTAGTAACAAGTCCTGACTTTGTTGCATGTAGTGTTCAAGCTTACATTGAACAATACGACATGCTTAAAGGGATAAAAAAAGGTGGAACATTCCTATTAAACAGTATATGGGATGAGAAAGAGATT
>JAAYPW010000053.1 GCA_012519615.1 Fusobacteriota bacterium | reverse complement strand
GTAATTGAAGCATTAGATGCAGAGACTATATATGAGATACCGCTAATTATGGAAAAAAATGGATTGGCAACAATAACATGTAAAAAATTAAATCTTGAAGATAAAGCTCCAAACCTTGTAGAATGGGAAAATATGGTAGAAAAAATTAAAAATACTAAACATACAATTAAAATTGCAATGGTAGGGAAATATGTAGCGTTAAAAGATGCTTATATCAGTATAAACGAAGCAATAAAACATGCAGGAGTAGAAAATAGAACTGATGTTAAAATAGTATATATTGATGCAGAAGGTGATTTAACTAATAAATTTAGCGATATTGACGGGATAATTGTTCCTGGTGGATTTGGAGATCGTGGGGTAGAAGGTAAAATAAATGCAGTAAAATATGCAAGAGAAAATAAAATCCCATTTTTAGGATTAGGACTTGGGATGCAATGTGCTGTAATTGAGTTTGCAAGAAATGTACTTAATTATGCAGGTGCAAATAGTACAGAATTTAATAAAAATACTATATATCCAATAATTGATACATTACCTGAAGAGAAAAATATTGAAGAAGTAGAAAAAGCTATAAGATTAGGTATATATCCTTGTAAATTAGTTAAAGAAACGAAATCATATTCTTGTTATAACTTAGACTTAATATATGAGAGACATAGACATAAATATGAATTAAATAATGAGTATAGAGATGCTATAGAAAATGCAGGATTAAAAATAGCTGGCACATCTCCTGATGGTAGATTAGTAGAAATTGTGGAATTATTAGAGCATCCTTGGTTTATAGGAGTACAATTTCATCCAGAATTCAAATCAAGACCAAATAAACCACATCCACTATTTATGAGTATGGTGAAAACTATTTTAGACTTAAAAGGGATTAATACTACAAAATAAATGAAAGAGACTCAAAAAGTCTCTTTCATATTAAATAAAAAAATAAAAATAAGTGGGAGGATTAATGGTAGAAACATTATTAAAACTATATAATCAATATTTTCCAATTAGTGATCCTGTAAATGTATTTTCGGTAGTAATGCTTATCATATTTTTAGCACCAATTCTTATAAAAAAAATAAGATTACCAGAAGTTACAGGTATCATATTTGCTGGGATAATATTAGGGCCTAAAGGTCTAAATATATTGAAAAATGATGATAGTATACTACTATTTGGTACAGTAGGGATATTATATATAATGTTTTATTCGGGTCTAGAGGTAAATATAGGTGATTTTAAAAAGAAAATACATAAAAGTTTAATTTTTGGATTGCTTACATTTGGATTCCCACAGTTGTTAGGGACTGTTACATCTTTTTATTTTATGAATATAGGGTGGGGACCATCAATTCTTTTGGCAAGTATGTATGCATCACACACATTATTATCTTATCCTGTTGTCAGTAAAATGGATGCAAAAAATGATGAATCAGTACTTGTAACTATTGGGGGGACTCTCGTTACAAATAGTATTTCACTTATAATTTTAGCTGTAATGGTAAGTATGAACGGAGGGAATTTAGATAAAACTTTCTGGATTAAATTACCGATATCTTTAATTATATTTGTGGGACTAGTGATGTATTTTGTTCCTAAAATAGCAAGTTGGTATTTTAAAAATGCTGAAGTGGATAGTTCATCGCATTTTGTATTGGTAATGGCGCTTGTGTTCGTAACTGCTGCTCTTAGTAAATTTGCAGGATTAGAACCAATTATAGGTGCCTTTCTAGCAGGATTTGCAATTAATAGACTGATACCAGCGAATTCACTCTTAATGAATAGAATTGACTTTATGGGAAATGCGTTATTTATACCATTTTTCCTTATATATGTGGGGATGTTAGTGGATATAAGAGTATTTTTTAATAGTTTCGAAGCTATTAAAATTACAATTATAATGACGGTAGTTGCTACTTTTACAAAATGGCTTGCAGCTTATGTTACAGCGAAATTACTTAATTATTCAAAAGATCAGAGAGATCTTATATTTGGTTTAAGTAATGCACAAGCTGCAAATACATTAGCAGCAGTATTAATAGCATATAAATTAGAAATTTTTGATGTAAATATATTAAATGGAACTATTGGTATGATATTAGTTACATGTATAATAAGCGCTGTATATACTGAAAAAAGTGCTAAAAAAATTACAATTATCTCTTCTGGAAATGACGGTGAAGATCTGGTTAAAGATTATAAAAATGAAAAAATACTTGTACCATTATCAAATCCCAAAACATTACCTAATTTAGTTGATTTAGCAATATTAGTGAAAAAACCAGAAAATAAAGAGCCAATTTATCCACTTATTGTGGCATCGGATACTGAAAATGCTGAAGTTGAATTAAAAGAGAAACAAAAATTACTTGAATTAGCAAGTAAACATGCATCAGGATCTGCAAATTTTACAAATTTACTTTCTCGTATAGATATAAATCCGGCAAGTGGAATAGTTAGAGTGATTAGAGAACTTGATATTACTCACCTTATAATGGGATGGAATGGGAAATTAAGTGCAACATCGAGACTTTTTGGGTCAACTCTAGACCATATATTAGAGAAAACTAATAATATATTAATTGTTGCAAAGTCAGAAATACAGTGGGGATTAACAAAAAGAGTTGTTTTAGTTTTACCAACCAATGCAGAATTTGATCATGGATTTTATGAATTATTAAATACTATATTATATTTAAGTGTAAATATTAAATCTTCAATTTTACTAATAGGTACAGAAAACCAATTGGATATTTTAAATAAATATACTAAAAAATTGAATATAAACATTGATATTATGCATAAAAAGCCAGGAAATATTTATGAAACTCTAAAAAAAGAGAAAAAAGAGTATGATTTACCTGTAGTTTATGCCACTAGAAAAGGTACAGCTATATATAATTATAGATGGAGTAATAATTTACCGAAATATTTATCAGAAATATATGAAAAAGAAAACTTTATAATATCATATCCACCAAATATAGAGATTCAAAAAAATTATCAGACAAAATAAAATTAATTAAGAAGGAGACATTTATAATGGAAAAAATTAAAATGAAGACACCTTTAGTAGAAATTGACGGAGACGAAATGACTAGAATTATATGGAAAATGATAAAAGATGAACTTTTATTACCATATATTGATTTAAAAACAGAATATTACGATTTAGGATTAGAAAAAAGAGACGAAACGAACGATCAAATAACAATTGATTCAGCAGAAGCAATAAAAAAATATAAAGTTGGTGTAAAATGTGCTACAATAACACCAAATGGGCAAAGAATGAAAGAATATACATTAAAAGAGATGTGGAAAAGTCCAAACGGAACAATAAGAGCAATTTTAGATGGAACTGTATTTCGTGCACCAATTATTGTGGATAGTATAAAACCATTTGTGAAAACATGGGTAAAACCTATTGTAATTGCAAGACATGCTTATGGAGATATTTATAAAAATACCGAAATGCAAGTTAAAGGGAATGCGAAAGCTGAACTTGTAGTAACAGATGAAGATGGTACAGTTACAAAACAATTAATTCATAATTTTAAAACTCCAGGTGTAATTATGGGAGTACATAATATTGATGAATCTATAGAAAGTTTTGCAAGAGCTTGTTTTAATTATGCATTAGACCAAAAACAAGATTTATGGTTCTCTACAAAAGATACAATTTCAAAAAAATATGATCATAGATTTAAAGATATATTTGAAGAATTATATGAAAATGAATACAAAGAAAAATTTAAAGAAAATAATATTGAATATTTTTATTCATTAATAGATGATATAGTGGCAAGAATAATGAGATCAGAAGGTGGAATTATTTGGGCATGTAAAAACTACGATGGTGACGTAATGAGTGATATGGTGGCAAGTGCTTTTGGTAGTTTAGCTATGATGACATCGGTATTAGTAACGCCTGATGGTAATTATGAATATGAAGCTGCACATGGTACAGTTACAAGACATTATTATAACCATTTAAAAGGGGAAGAAACTTCTACAAACTCAATGGCGACGTTATTTGCATGGACAGGAGCATTAAAAAAACGTGGTGAACTAGATAATTTATCAGAATTAGTGAGATTTAGTGAATTGCTAGAAAAAGCTGCATTACAAACTATAGAAGACGGAGTTATGACAAAAGATTTAGCAATTTTATCAGAAGTTGAAAATAAAAAAGTAGTAAATACGAGACAATTTTTAATAGAAGTGAAAAAACGTCTAGATGAAATACTTTAAAATAAAAACAGTTCTAAGTTTTCTTAGAGCTGTTTTTTTGATTTTGGTTTTATTTTTTACTTTTGAATACGGATTACGCTTATTTTCACAGACTAAACATATTTAATTTTATAATATGGTTTTTCATTTTTTAATTGTTCGTTTTCATCTGTGTTTACCTATTGTAAATTTTTATGTTTCGATTAAAAAAAATACAAATTAAAAATAAAATTTATTTATAAATATCAATATAATTGTTAAAAAATACCAAATAATTAAGTAAGTTTTATTTTTATTTCAATTTATTTATTGGGAAACTTGGTATATATTTAACTGAATGTATTATTTTCGTAAAAATGTACAGAATATAACTATAATGATACAAAATAAAATATAATTCATTGACAAAATCCCATAAATAAGATACACTTACTTGTTACAAATAAAATTATAAAAAGGAGTGTAAATGAAAACAGAAAACAGAAGGTTGTTAGTATTGCTTTAATTATTTTAAGTTTATTATTTATTTTTTCATGTAAAAAGCATAGTAACGAAAAAAACGATGAAGAGGTAGTAAACCATAAAGTTATTGGCT
>JAAYPW010000052.1 GCA_012519615.1 Fusobacteriota bacterium | reverse complement strand
GATGGAGATAACCGTTTACAGCAAAAATTATATCAAAATAACTTGCTAAAAATGCAGCAATTCTATGATTAATACTAACATAATCATTACGAATTATAGCTTTTGCTATCTGTACATAATATGATGAGATATTATCTTTTAAAAGCGGGTAATTCTTTTTAATAATATTATATTTAAGTTCTTCTGGATAAGGGAGATTGTATTTTTTAATTAGAGATTTTCCCATACTATTTTTATCATATAATATTTTTGAATTAATAATATTATTCCAAAAACAAGTTGTATAACCGATACTAGCATAATGTTTATTTACCACATTATCTAGCATATTATCAATCCAATCAAATGAACGATACATTATATCAATTACCAATCCGCTATCTCTACAAATCCATTCATCACCATTTTCCCAATAATTATTATTAATCTCATATCTATCAGAATATTTTTTTGCAATCTCTTCCCTTTTTTTTATTGAAACTACATCATTTGAGTATATATATAAATCAGAATCTGAATTATTATCTCTAAAATTACTAGTTTGTGATCCTGATAAAAAGATAGTCTCTATAATGTCAATTTTGGAAAAATCGCAAACAATATTGTTTAAAATTTCACCCATAGTTTTCCTCCACTAATACAGCATTTTCTTTAAGTAAATCGTTTTTTGTAAATCCTGTTTTCAATGATAAATATATACAAAGTATACTAGATAAATATTGTGAAACGAAAATACCAAACATTATTGCCAATTGATATTTAATTGCAACACTAGGTGAAAATCCACCTAAAATTTGTCCTGTCATCATCCCAGGAAGAGATACAATTCCAACAGTTGCCATATTAGCAATAGTTGGGTTTAATGATATTACCATTGAATTTCTTATAAAAGGTAACGTAGCTTCTATTTTATTAGCACCTAACATTATTTTATAGAAGTATCTTTTCTCATTATTTTTTAAATCAGATAAAAAACTAGATATAGCAATAATATTTCCTTTTAATGCATTCCCTAACAGCATCCCACCAAGAGGGATCACATATATTGAATCATAAATATTCTCTAACTTTATAACAAAATAGTTTAAATAGAATAAAATAACTACATTTGGTAAAAAAGTTGAGATAAAAACTGGTGTTATAAAATATTTAAAATTAATATTGGAAGTTTTTATCACTGAAAATGTAGCTGCTGTAATCATAAATAGAAAATAGGCTACATTTATAAAAGGGTTGTTCCAGCTAAATATATAATTTAAATATAATCCCACTAAATAAAGTTGTATAACCATTCTAACAATTGAGATTGTAATATTTTTCATTATATTTAGTTTTAATTTAAATGTTATAAAATATAATGGCACTAAAAATAGTACATACCCAATTAGAGCTTGCATATTTATCTCTTTTGCCATAATTACCACCTTAACTCTTTCATATTTTTATTTTTCCAATGAAGGTCATGTGAAATTACAATAATAGTTTTATCTAATTTCATGAAATAATCTATAATTTTCGTTTTTAAACTCTCATCTAATCCAGATGAGATCTCATCTAGTAGATATATTTCACGGTTAAGAAGAATCGCTATAATAATCCCTAGACGTTGTCTCTCTCCACCTGATAAATCTTTTGTATTTTTATTAAGTGTGTTCTCTTCAAGGGAAAATTCCTGAAGAAGCTGTTTAATATTATCTTCATTGTAGATAATATTTTTGTTATTTTTAAAGCTGTATACCTCTTTTATTACATCAATCACAATTTCTTCACTAAGATCGACATCTTGGCTAATATATGCAATTTTATTACGTATTTTCTGAATATTTTTATGGGATAAAATTTCATTATTATACAAAATTTCCCCACTATTTACTGATTCAAATCCACATATTATCCTAAAGAGTGTTGTTTTACCTGTTCCAGACTTGCCATTTAATAATATTTTATCATTTTTCTCTATTTTATAATTAAAATTTTCAAAAATTATTTTATCATTAAATTTCAAATTTAAATTTTTAAACTCAATCATCTTTTTCCCTTTCTCTTAATATTTTAAACATTGGTTCGGTAATTTCTCTATATTTTTCAATATCTATAATACCAGTATCTGTT
>JAAYPW010000051.1 GCA_012519615.1 Fusobacteriota bacterium | reverse complement strand
TTGTTGCTTCCTCTTCTGATAATATATAGTACTCTTTTTCTATGCTTGTATCAATATCCAGGATTTCATCTTGCGTTTCCATCATTTCATGAAATTCAGATTCACTCATTCCCATTGCTTCGTAATATTTTCTCCGTTTTTCCTCTTCGGCTTTTATTAGTTTTTGTGTTTCATCTAAAAGATTGTCAATACGTTTTTCTATATCTTGTGTCATTTCTTTCATCTCTCCTTTTTTAGTTTATAAATTTATATTATATCATAATTTAATTTTTCTTACTACTTTCAATACATTAATATTTTTGGGTATAAAAAAAGATTTTAAATCAGTCAAATAACTAATTTAAAACCTTTTAATGTTTATTCTATAACATATATCTCTTTTGTACCAATTAATCTATCCTCTTTTGCTGTTATTATGATTGGTGTGTCTCCTGTTACTTCTAGAGCTTTTATTAATCCATCATCATTTACTCTTACAATTTTAGAATTACTAGATCCCCAGGTTGCGTTATCATATCTAATTACACCATTTGCATAGTACTTTTGTGCAACTAACTTATATGTCTCACCTTTTTTTATTGTGCTATACTCCAAACCTATAATTTCAATATCAATTAGACTTTTATTCTCTTTCTCTCCACAGCCAAATAAAAGTAAAATACCTAAAACAAATATAGCTGAATATAATTTTTTTTTAAAATACATTTTCCCTCCTAATATAGATTTAATACTAGTTTTTCTACATTATAATTATTATTTTTATCAACTGCTCTTACTGTGAATAGATAGTCACCGGCTTCATCTGGAAAATCTAAATCATCAATTACATAATTAACTTGCTCTATTATATACTTGCCACTTATAGGAAATGGTGTTAGATTTCTTTTTTTCGCTATAATTTTATTAATCTTTTCATTATTAATTACTTTTCCATTAAAATTATTAGAGCTTTCTGCTATTAGTTCTCCATCTTTATTAATTATCCCTTCATAAGTAATAGTAACATCCTTAATATTAGGATTTTCTGCTAACCAGATCTCTTTCTCTGCTCCTTTATATATAGTTGTATCTTCAGGAATATTTCTTTTATCGACTAATTTTATAAGATTAAGTTTATCCTCTAAATAGTGTGATGTGCCTACAGCAATCTCAATTACGCCTTTATTTTCCCAGTTTTCATCATATTTATCTTCTTTCATAGCTAAATTATTCGTATTTACACCAAATACCCCTTTTTCTCTTTTATAATTTACTATACTAATTATAGGATAATAAAAAGATTTATTAGTGAAATTAATTTTTCTTTTTGATGAATAATAATCTATATTATCAGCTAAACAGTCACTTGTTAATTTGTCATTACATATAAATTTATACTCAAAATTATACGGACCAATATTTTTTAGATTAATCTCGTATACACCTATACTATTTTTTTCTAAAATATAGTTGTTGTTATTAATTTCCCAATTATTAAAAGGTCCACATATTTTTATCTCGGTTGCTTCAGCATCTCCTGCTATTTGAGGTAATGTTCTTACTACAACTTCACCTATATCAGATTCTTTTAGTATAATTTTTCCGAAATTTGTTATTTCACCATCTTTTAATGCTGTATTCCACACAATATTTTCTTTATAATATATATCTCCGTATATGTCAGTTTCCTCTTCTGGTTTAGTTATACCGTTGTTTAATTTTATAAATTGGTAATCTAAAATTTCATTATATTCTGCATTAGGAATCCCAACAATAAGATATTCTGAATTTATAGATATATTTTCTATTATAAATTCCTTAGAATAATTTTTATCTAATTTATCAAATACCTTATTTATGACAGTTACTCCACTATTTTTATCATAAAAATTGTATTTTAGATAATTTTCTTCTCCCAAAAATGTATTATCATTTTCATCTTTTGTTGTATATAGATAAGATTTTATAACCTTGCTATTCTCTTCAACAATCCATATTTTAAAATAATCGTATTTTTCAAATATATTTTCTATTTTATTATTATTGTTTATAAAGATACCTAATTTTAATGAGGATTTTCCGTTTTTTTGTTCAGAATTATTTTCGTATACACAGGCAGATAACATAAAAATAATCATTATACTAAGTATCATTTTAATGTAATATTTCATAAAATAACCCTCCTAAAATCTCGTTTTAAATGTAGCAGTTAGTGTGTCTTGTGGTCCATCTGCATAAGACATACTATCATACATAAATTCATTACTGTCTTTTAATTCTGGTGTACCATATTTAATCTCAAAGCTTGTATCTTTTTTTACTAAATATTCTATCCCTATTGCATATGCAACATCATTTAAGCCACCATTTTTTCTGTCAAAATCTTTTAAGTCATAATCTTTATAATCACTTGATGGTCTACCTATTCTTTCTAAATGATATTTAACCCCATAATTAAATGTCCAACGACCTTTTTTTAATTTATGTGCTAGAAATAAATGATAATCTAGTTTGTCGTCTCGTTTTTTTGTATTTATATCTGTATCACTATTATATCCACCTTTTTTATCGTAACTTCTAATATATGTCCCTATATTGATTCTGCCTTTATTTTTAGGTGTAATTATAAGGGATGTTCCAAATTCAATCTCATTACTTTTATCAAATTCATAGTTTTTTGTAATCTTTTCCCAATTAGAACCGTTATATATATATGAATTACGATTTTTTAAATCTAGACCTCTTTTTGTAAATGCTGCTCCTGTTTTAAGAAATATTATGTCACTAAATTTAATTCCGCTATCATAATATACTCTATATAGTTTATCAATATCTTCGTAATCTTCTAAATCTTTATTTTCTTGATATTTAAATTTAAAATTTTGCTCTACTTTGTAATCATTTGATCTTTTTCTTGTTCTAAATTCATAAATATATTTACCGTTATGTTTAGAATCATCTAAATTTTTAAATATCTCCTCATCTTTTTGTATTTGAAATTCTAATTCCATTTTTAATTTATCATCTTTCATAGCATTCCATGTATTTAAAAATACTAATTCTGATGCTAAATTAGCATTTTTTATATTTGAACCATAATTTGCATACATTAATTCAGTAGAAACTATATTTTTATTTTTATAATCGTATTTAATTTTACCCATACTACCTTTTTTATCTTTTTCTGATTTAATTAGAGATGTTTCAGAGAATAACTCTTTATCTTCATCACCTAGACCGTTAAGATCAAAAAACTCGCCCGAATTGTATACTCCTCCTGCGAAACTAACTCCTAAATCTTGTTTTAATTTTCCATAAGTATATAAGTGTATTGCCCCATTACTTTTAATCATATTTCCAAAAAATGGCACATATTTTTTCTCACTTGTGCTATATTCGATTATTTCCGGTCCATTTCTAAAGGCATAATCTAAATCAACACTGAAGTCTATATATTTAAACTCTTCATAAGCTATATTTGTTGAAAATAAATATAAACTCTTTGCATTATCTTTATTTGATTCGTCTATTTCTTTTCTATAATTATTTACCATCTCTGAATATGAAAAACTAAATCTATTTTTTATTTTTTTCTCATTAAAATAGTTAAAGTTAAAGTCTGTTTCTAAACCATAGATATCATGAGAACTACTTTTTGATATTATAGCTTTATAATCCATATTGTTTTTACCGATTATATCTGTTTTACCTGTAAAAATAACTCCTTCGGTAATACCTATTTTTTCATAGTCAAATATATTAATATTACTTTTAAAATTAATCCCTTTTCTTTTTTCATCTTTAAAAGCTATAATTTTATGGTTATCTAAGTTTAATGTTAAATTAATACCATCTAATAATATTTCATCATCATTAAAATTATTATAATTTATTCTAGTATTTAATTTTATATTTGATACGGGCTCTAATTTTATATATAAATTTGAATTATATCTTATGTTATCTAGTCCACTGTCATCAGATTTATATTTACCTGTTTGAGTAATCTCCATATCACCATGAATTTCGAACATCTCAAAAAAATTTTCAATTTTAGTAAGTCTTTTATCTAAAATTTCATCTTGTTTTTTTAATTCCTCTAACTCCATTATTTTCTTATTTAAATCATGCACATTTGCGCCCAAACTTTGTAGTTCCGGTGCAAATTCATATGTTAATTTTTTTAAAATTTCAAATTCTTCATTTGAAAAGTTAGTAGTATTATTTTTATTTATTAAATTAAGATTAGAATATAACATATAAGCTACTTCGTATCTTGTTACATTAATATCTCCATTAAATTTATCGCTATTTAGTACATCGTTATTAAAGACTTTTTTCTCATATAATTTTTCTATTGCTTCTTTTGCCCAGTGTTCTGCCGGAATATCTGTATAATTTATTCCATATACATAAACTGAAAGCAAAATACCTAGAAGTAGTATTTTAATTTTTTTCATTAATTAATCGCTGATATTTTTCAACGATTTTTCACCTCCTGCTGCTTTTCATAAATTGTTTTAATTTAATTATTGTTAAATTATTATCATTTTAAATCTTTTAATTCTTTTTTTAAATCCTCTGACATATCAAAATTATTTCCTATTTCAAATACTTCAACCATACTTCTAAGTATCTCTGCACTTGATAAAATACTATTAACGCCTTCTACAATCTCTTTTACCCCTTGTAATCTATTTTGTGCTTCATTTGATATATTTTGAGATATCAGATTATTTTGATATGACTGATCTGAGATCTCTTTTATTACTCTCATTGCCTCTTCGGAGCTAGCTGATTGTTCTTCAGTTGATGCCGTTATCTTTGTAACCATATCTGTTGTATCATATACTGCTTTTATTATATTTTCCAGTGAACGACCAGCATCTTTACTGATAGCTACCCCTTTTTCAACCTCTTTTATCCCTTTCTCCACGCTTACAGTAACATTTTTAGCCTCTTCCTGTATACCAACTATTATTTTTCTAATTTCTTCAGCAGCTTCTCCAGATTGATTTGCTAATTTTTTTACTTCACTTGCTACTACAGCAAATCCTTTTCCAACTTCTCCTGCTCTAGCTGCTTCAATTGCCGCATTTAATGCAAGTAAATTTGTTTGTTCTGCTATACCTGTGATTACCGTGATTACCTGATCAATAACTTCTGTTCTTTCAATTAGAATATCAACTATATTAGAGGTTTCCATAACTGTATCTTTAATATTATTTATAGAGTTAATCGCTGCATTAACTGATTTTCCTCCAACTTTTGCAATTTCTGTAGAATCATGCGATTTAACTGTTACTGTTTCTGAGTAATTTGCAATTTCTTTAACACCATTATTTATTTGCCCCATAAATTCCACAGCTTCATTTATTTTTTTCATCTGTTCTTCAGTTTTATTTTGTATATCTACTGATATTGTTACGATCTCTTCCATAGAATTTTTATTACTCTCTGATGTAGCAGAGATCTCTTCGGTTGACGAAGCTATTCTTTCAGACATATCTGTTATTTGATAAACCATTAGTTTTAAATTATTAACCATGTTATTAATCCCTGTACCGAGCTGTGCCACCTCATCTTCTCCAGCAACTACTACTTTTTCTGTTAATACCCCAGCCGATACACTCTCAACAACATGTAATACATTTTGTATTCCAGACGTTATCGCCGATGACATTATATAAAGTATTGATACAGCAATGATTACAACACATAACGTTACAAGAATTGCAGACCATATTATAAATTTAGTAATTTTTTCCTTTGCGATCATTGCATTATCTATAGAATTAAGTAGCTCTTTCGAAGTTGCTGCTACACCTACCATACCAATTATCTCGCCATATTGATTTTCTAATGGAATATATGCAAATCTAAACTCCTCTTTTACAAGTGTACGC
>JAAYPW010000050.1 GCA_012519615.1 Fusobacteriota bacterium | reverse complement strand
ACTTGAAATTAGTTTATATAAAAAAAAATTATTTAATATAGAAGAACTACTTAAAAATTATGAAATTAAAATTTGCGAAAAAAATGATTTAATAGCGGATACGGAGAGTTCAATAAAAAAGGAAAATGAGGAGTATAATAAAATAATCCTTGAAAGAGAGAGTAAGCAGTTAAAAATTATTGAATTGGAAAAAAAATATAATGATAAAAAAGTTTTTTTAAATAATCTTAATAATAATAAAACTCTATATAATGAAAGAAAAAGTAATTATATTAGAGAAAATAGTGAAAAAGATGAATTGATAATTAGAAATAAAGAAAAATTAAATAAAATTAATTTAGAAATTAATAAAATTTCTGAAAAAGAGAAAAATCTTAAAGAAAATTTAAATTTAAATAGCGGAGTTTCAGATAGCCTTCTTACAGAAAAAACGGTTTTACAAAATAAATTAAATTCTTATGAAGAAAATCTTAAAACTTTAAAAAATAAAATTATGGAAATAGAAATTGAAAAAGTGAAAAACACTGGAAATACCGAATATAATTCAAAAAGCCTTCAGATAATTAATAATAAAATCATTGAATTAAAAAAAGAAATAAATAATTATGAAATATCTAAAGACGATAAAATATTAGAAGTAAAAGAGATAAATTTAAATAAAAAAAACAATTTAGAAAAAATAGATAATTTAAATATTAATCTAAAAAAAAATAAAGAGGATTTATTATTAAAAAATAATACTCTTAGTGAAATACAAAATAAAATTAATGAATTGAAAACATTAATACAATCAAATGATATGAAGTTAAAAAACCTTGATAATCTTGAAAAAAATAATGAAGGTTTTTTTAAAGGTGTAAAAGAAGTTCTTAATGCAGGTATTATAGGAGTTATTGGTCCCGTAATATCTCTAATCAATATTCCAGAAAAATTTGAAACGGCAATTGAATCAATAGCAGGAAATTCTTTGCAAGATATAGTTGTTGAGCATAGTGATGTTGCAAAAGAAGCAATTAATCTTCTTAAAAAAAATAACTTAGGACGTGCATCATTTTTACCTTTTGACACAATTAAAGATACTCCTTCAAAACCATCAGTAAAAACTGATGGTGTATACGGAATTGCAAGTGACCTTGTTAAATATGACCAAAAATACGAGAAAATAATAAATTACGTATTAGGTAATATATTAATTGTAGAAAATATTGATATCGGTATAGATATTTTAAAGAATAAAAAATTTAATGGAAATATCGTTTCTATTGATGGTGAAATATTAAATAGTTCTGGTAAAATTACAGGAGGACAAAAATTTAAAAGTAATATATCATTTTTATTTGATAGACAGAAGGAAAAGAAAAATATTTTAAATAACAATATTAATTTAAATATGAAATTAGAAGTATTTGAAAAAAATACATTTAATCTAAATAATGAAATTCTAACTATTAAGAATCTTGAATTATCTTATTTAAGCGAGATTGAATTACTAATAAAAGAAAAAGTAATTTTAGAAAATAAGTTAAATGTTGAAGAAAATAATTTTAACATTTTAGAAAAAAGAGGAAGCCTTTTAAAATTTGAACTAATGGAAGAGGAAAAAAATCTTTTTAAAATAACTGAAGATATGAAAAAAAATTCTATTAATTCAGAAAATTATTTACTTAATTTAGAAACAACAAAAAAATTAATAAAAGATATTGAAGAAAAGATCCATATAACTAAATCAAATATTGAAAAATTAAATATTTCTTATAATGATATACATCTTATTATAAAAAAAGATGAATTAAATTATAACTCTATTTTGGAATCAATTGAAAAAAATTTAGAGGAGAAGTCACAAATAGAGGATGATTTGAGTAAAATAACAATTCGTAAAAATTATATAAAAGACGAGGTCAATCATCTAGTAAAATCTTTAGAACAAATTGAAAAAGACATAGTTGATAATTCCTTAAAAATTAAAACGTATTATGAAGAACTAGATAGATTAAAGGTAGAAAATAATAGTCTTGAAATATGTGAAAAAAATAAAATTTTAATAATGAAAGATCTAGAAAATAAAATTAATTCAGAAAATAACATACTTTCTAGATATTTACATGAAAAAGAAAGTTGTTTAAATCAAAAAGAGGAGCTATTATCTAATTTAAAAAATAAAGAAACTAATGAAAATATAAATATGGCTGTGAATGAAATCCAAACAGAAAAAGAGATATATAATCTTGAAAATGAAATACAGAAAATAGGTGAAGTAAATCTATTAGCTCTTGAGGAATATGAAGAATTAAAAGAAAAATATGACTTTCTATTAAGCCAAAAACAAGATTTAATTAATAGTAAAAAATCTCTAAATGATTTAATAATAAATATAGAAAAGGAAATTATTGAAAAATTTCTAGAAGCATATGAATCAATAAAAGACAATTTTTCTCATATGTGTTCAGAAGTTTTAAATAATTCAAAAGGTGATATTATTATTTCAGATGAAAAAGATTTATTAAATACTGGTTTGGAGTTAATTGTGAAATTTCAAAATAAAAAATCACAAACACTTAATTTATTGTCAGGTGGAGAAAAGTCTATGGTTGCTTTTGCATTTATAATGGCTGTTTTTATGTATAAACCTAGTCCATTTACTTTTTTTGACGAAATAGAAGCTGCTTTAGATGAGTCAAATACTAAAAAAATGATAGCTGTACTTAAAAGTTTTACTAATGAATCTCAATTTATTTTAATTACACATAATAAGGAAACTATGAAGGAATCTGATGTGTTATACGGTGTTACAATGAATAAAGAGATTGGCGTATCAAAACTTATTACTGTGGAGCTATAAAAATAATAAAAGTTGAAATATCTAGTTTAATATGTTATAATTTTAGATAAAAGGACTGATATAAAATGTATATTCTATCTATAGTTTATAGTTTAATTACAAAAATACGCAATTGGTTTTATGATAAAAATTTAATTAAAATAGAAAAAGTTGATAATGTAAATGTAATTTGTATTGGAAATATTGTAGTTGGAGGAACTGGTAAAACTCCTTGTGTACAATATTATGCAAATAAATATGCCTCTTTAGGAAAAAAAGTTGCAGTTATTTCACGTGGATACAAAGGAAAAAGAACTGTAGATCCTTTAATTATTTCTGATGGAAAAAAAATTTTGGCATCTGTAACAGAATCAGGTGATGAATCTTATACACATGCACTAAATTTGAAAGTTCCAGTAGTTGTAGGTGTAAATCGTTATAGAGCAATCTTACTTGCCAAAAAAGAATTTAATATTGATACTGTAATTCTAGATGATGGATTTCAGCATAGAAAACTTTATCGTGATAAAAATATAGTTTTAATTGATGCAATTAATCCATTTGGTAACAATAATCTTCTTCCAAAGGGAAAACTTCGTGAGGGGTTATATGCTTTAAATAGAGCAAATGAGTTTATTATTACAAAATCAGATAATATTTCTAATGAGCAAAAAGATGAAATTGTTAAAAAATTAAGCACCTATAACAAAAAAATATCTTTTGCAATTCATAAACCGTTGAAATTATGTAGTTTTTTTAATAATGAAATTATTGATTTTAATATGATACAAGGAAAAAATATACTTATTTTTACATCCATTGAAAATCCAATTTCACTAAAAAACAGCATAAATAATTACAATCCAAATAAAATAATAATATATGAAAAACGAGATCATTCAGACTTTTATAATATTGACTTTGTAAAAATCGACAAAATTATAGAAAAAAATAATATTGATTACGTAATAATAACTGAAAAAGATCATGTAAAAATAAAAAAAATTGATAAAAATATAGAAAAGTTTTATATATTTAAAATTAAATTTGAAATTATGGAGTGAATTAAATAAAATGGCAGACAAAATAATAACATCATATGAAGATTTTAAATTTTACTATAACAATACTGAATTTACTGAGTTTTTAAACGCAATATTGCCGTATATTAACAGAAAAAAATATTCATATTTAAATGAAAAATGGGAGAATGTTAATAAAACTATTAACTATTCTCTTTTTATAAGTTATAGACTTTTAAAAGATAAAAATAATGATGAATTATTAAAAGTATTATATAATTGTATTTGGAGAAGCGAAAAAATTAAAATTGATAAAATTAACCGTTTTTCAAATAAAAATATAGATGATATTCACAAAAACTATATTAAAACATTAGAAAAAAATGAAAAAAAGTTTGCTTTATCCTATGGAAAAGAGTATTTATTGCGTGAAAAAAATTTATTTTATAAAACTACACTTTTTTACTCAATGATAAATAATAATAATATCTATAATAGCTTTTTTTCCTTCACTGGTATAAAAATGATTGAAGAACTAGGATATAAAAAAAATTTTTTATTTCCATTTTATTTAATGGTTAATTTCCTTGGAAGTGATATACCTAATTATAATTTATATAATATGTCAAGAGTCAACAGAGATTATAATTTTGATAATGAATATAAAACTATTTATAAAGAATTAATATCTAATAAGGAGTTAATTTTATATGATAAAAATATTGCCAAAAAATATATAAATCAATTAGAAAATATTATTAATAGCAAAAAAATAAATACAGATAAATTAGAGATGCACGGATATATACGTAGTTTAAATATGTATATTGACTTATACCACGATGATAAATCAATAGAACTCATAATTCTATGTATAATGATTTTAAATAAAAATGAATTTTATAACGATAATTCTCCTATAAATGAATTAGATCAATTAATTTTAAATATATTATGAGGTGAAAACAATGAATTGCCCTAAATGCAATAATAAAATAGATGGGAACTTTTGTAAAACATGTGATAAAGACTTAAAAATTATCTATTTAAAACTAGCTGAAGATTACCAAACAAAACGAGAATATGCAAAAGCTATAGAATATCTAAATTGTAGTCTTAATTATATTGATAGTATTGAAGAAATTACGGAAGTTAAAGATCAAATTCGAAGTATTGAATTTTCAGTTTTTAATGATTCTGAAGAAATTGATGATGAACTAAATATAATTATAAAAGAAAAAAATGAAGATTATATTTATAGTGGGTTTAAAAAGTTAATCCTTATAACATTCATATGTATTATATTATTCGGATCTATTGAGTATGGTAAAAAATGGTATGTTCATAATAAAAAAATCCCAGATACTGTTATAGGGAATCGTGTTTTAAATACTGCTTTACTATTTCATTTAAATCAAAATATATCTTCAAATGCAGATATAGCAGATAAAGCAAGCTATTATCGTTTACTTAAAATACTTAGAAAACATAAAAATTTAAAGTTTAATATCCATATTTCTGGTACATTAATACAATCACTTCTATGGTATAGTCCTGAAACTATTGAACTAATTAAGGATGGGTTAAAAGATGGTCAATTTGAATTACTAGGTAGTACTTATTCACAAAATATTATCTATTCAACTGATGATATTTCTAATAGATGGCAGATTGAAAGACATTTAGAAATCATAGATGATGTTTTTAATTATAAACCAATAGGTTTTTGGAATCCAGAACGGACTTGGACAAACAGTATTTCTGATTTAATTTTGAACTATGGTTATAAATATACATTTATTGAAAATAATATTTTAAAAAAAAGTGGAACAAATTTTGATGAACATGTAATTAGAACATTTAAAAATAATCTTGTAGTTATTAATGATGATTATGAATTTATATCTCTTATAAATAATGCTATTGATGAAGGCGATTATGAATTAAATAGAGAAAATCAAGGTGCTAATCTATCTAAAAGAGCACCATCATATAAAAATCTATTTTCTTATATTAGAAAAATTTATGAAAAAGATAGTGATTCTACATATTTATTAAATTACGCTGAAGATGCTGAAGCGTTTGGTTTATGGGATTTACGAGATGGATATACACCAGAGTATGATTTTAAAAATTTAGATTTTTTACTAAGTGAAATTAATTCAAAAAAATGGATAAATCTTGTAAAATATAGTGAAATTATTAATAATAATGCTGTGGAAAACCTTGAATCTATTGAAGACGGTACAGCAAAATGGATGAATAAAGCAGCTATGGGAATAGGAAACTATTCAGAAAAAGGATATAAAGGTTGGTTTGATTTTAATCAACACTCTCCTAAACTAGATTATTATAGAAAACAGCATATAAAATATCAAAATATGATTTTAAATATAAAAAATACCGAAAATAAAGCAGTTAAAAACTTAAAAAAACTTGCAAAGGACGTTTTTATGGCAAGACAATATGAGTTTGGTTGTACTGGAATAAGCGGAACCGATGAAGAATGGAGTTATAATACTAAATATGAGACTTGGGAAAATATAAAATTAGTAAATATAATTATTGAAGTAATTAATAGTATAAATAATTATTCTGAATCAATTTATGAGAAAGATATTAACAATGATGGTATTAAAGAAATTATAGTAGTTAATAATCATAATTTTTATGTATTTTCTAAATCGCGAGGCGGAAGATTATTATACTGGTATGATATGATGAAAGGAATTGAAATTGTTGGTGGCACCCTTGCAGTAAATACTAACTATCCATACTATGATGACAATGTTTTATTTTTTAATACAAACTATAAAAACAATTTAAGATTTATTAATCCAGAACCAGAGTTATATACGTATTTGGAAAAAGTTAAACTTAATATAAAAATAAAAGCATTAAACGAAATTGGGCATCTATATAAATCAGAAAATAAAAATCGATATGAATTTGATAATTTTTATAATTACGAGATTAATTATAAAATAATTGAAGATGAAGATAATAATAAAGAGCTGCTTTTTTATACTGATTCATTTAAAAAAATTATCAGTTTTTCTAAAACTGGATTAACTATTAATTATGAGTATAATAATAATATAATTGAATATTTAGAGGTTTTTTCTGAATTTCAACCTGGATACCATAGTATCGCTAATCATGGTAAGTCTATTTTAGAAAATAAATTTGAAGATGATTTTATTAGCATTTATAATATTATAGATAATATTGGATTAAATATATATGTTGATAATATTTACAAACCCACTGAAATCGAAGAATCTTTCATGGGAATTTTATCTAAAATTTACTTAAAAAATAATGGTCAAATAAAAATTATAAAATATTAATATAATGTTTTATTATTAAGGAGTGTGAATTTAGTATGTTGTTATCATATTTAAATAATAAAATGATCTCATTAGAAAAAAATAGTTATACAAAAGATGAAATATTAGAAAAAATGGTTAATATAATTAATGAAAAATATACTGGTAAAAAAGATATAAATGAAATATATAAAAAAATAATAGCTCGTGAAAATGTTGGTACTACAGGTATAGGTAAAGGTATAGCAGTTCCACATGCAAGATGTGAATCAATTAATGAGATAATTATGGCAATTATGATATTAAAAAATCCTGTGGAATATAGTACTCCTGATGGTGAAAATGTAAATATAATAATAATGCTAGTTGCACCGAAAGAAAAAAATAACGAATATCTTAATCTATTAGCTAGTATATCAGATATATTTAGAAATGAGGAACTTAGAAAAAATATTATAAATTGCAATTCCGAAGATGAAATATTAGAGTTACTAATTAGATATAGTTCTAAAGAGATCATATAATGCAAAAGACATTACTTATTTTCATGGGATGGTGTTCTACAACATCTTTATACAGATCATTTATATATTCAGATTATAATGTTATATTTATTGATATAGATAATTATAAAAATATAGTTATTAGTGAAAATACTGAAATAAATATAATTAGTTGGTCAATGGGAACAATAATGGCAATGGAATTTATAATGAAATACAGAGTTAATAAAGCTGTGTTTATATCACCAACTTTAAATTTTACATTAACAACACCAAAAGTTATTATAAAAAAGATGATTAAAAATTTAAAATATGATAAGATTAAAACAATAATTGATTTTATAAAATTTAATTTTTATAATGATAATATTGGTGAAACTTATATTAGTAAATATTTTAATGATATTAAAATTCTATCAGATAATACTCTGGAAAAGGGTTTAATATATCTTAGAGATAGTGATATTTCAGATATAGTTTTATCACAGGTAATAAATCCCTTAATTATTATATCAGAAGACGATAAAATTATATCAATAGATAATTCTGAGAAATTTATTTCAAAATTTGATAATCCACAAGTTATTAGATTAAAATATACTGGTCATAATATAATATTTGAAGGGAATATTACACATTATATTAATAGATACATTAAAGGAGAATAGCTAACAGTGAAAATAGAAAAACATATTGTTTCATTAAATTTTTCTAAAGGTGTGAATACATATAATAGTAATGCGATAATTCAAAACGAGATGTCGATGAAACTAATTATGATTTTAAAAAGTAAAATTAAAAATAAAAATTATTTTGATAATATATTAGAATTAGGATGTGGAACAGGTATATTTACAGATATGCTTGTTCAAAATTTTCCTAATTCTAATTTTTTATTAACTGATATTTCTAGCAATATGATAAATTATATTATGAATAAATATGTTTCAAATAAAAATTATAATTACATTAATTGTGATGCTGAAACATATCAATTTAACCATAAATATGATCTAATTGGTTCAAATGCAGTATTTCAATGGTACCATGATTTACATAAGGCTATACAAAATTATAATCGTATTTTAAATAAGGACGGCATTTTATTATTTAGTACTTATGGTGAAAAAACATACTATGAGCTTAAAAATGTTTTTAAAAAAATATATGGTGAAAATTATTTTATACAAAATTTTTATAAGTATAATTATATTGAATCTATCCTGAAAGAATTTTTTTCAGATTATGAGATACGTGAAGAGATTAAATATCAATATTTTAATTCTTTAATGGAATATTTTAAACATATAAAATCTATTGGTGCAAATAGTGCTTTGAAAGATAAAGCTATATTAACACCAAATAAATATAAAGAAGCCGAGAAAGAATATTCAAAAAAATATATGGATAATAATGGGAAACTTAGATTCACAAATCATTTAATATACGTATATGCAAAAAAATAATAAAAAAACAATATTTTTTTACATAAGATATATTATAGGACGTTAACTTTTTTTAAAAAAAGAGTATTTATCACTCTCTTTTTTATTTTATTATCTTATTATCATTTCTGCTGTTATCGGATAAATTACTAATTCTTTTTTTATATTACCATTTGTATATAGTGTCGCTTCTATAATTGATTCTTTATCCATCTCGTTATTATAATTAAATCCATTAAATACCTGTATTCCTCCAATTTGATTAAATCTAATTTTATTATTAGAACCTCCGGAATAATGAAAAATTATACTATTAAATTTAATATTTCGATATACTTTTTCATTATATTTACTATCATTTGAAAAACTATACATCATTTTTTTCTTGCTAAATGGGTCTTCGATAACTTCATCATATTCAATTAAACCATTATTGTTTAGATCATTATAACAAACATAGTCAAATTGCGTGTCAGTAATACCTACAACAGATACTCCTTGTGTTAAACTTCGTCTAAATGCAATAGTATAATTTTCTGTTTTATCTAAACGTAAATTTTGAATATATCTAATATCATATTTAATTTTAGTTAATGCTTTTTCTAACTGTTCATTTTCTATATAGTCTTTTAAAATTACAGGAGCTACTGAAAATATTAATCCTATGATTGCAATTACAATCATAAGCTCAACTATTGTATACCCTTTTTTCTTTATCATTTTAATCACATCTTTCATTTTTATATTTTATATACTTCTATCTTTGATAAATCCTCAATACTTTTCATATTATTAATTGTTATATTATCATCAGTATTTTTATCAATCATATTATAAAATATTTTATCAATTATGATTCCTTTTGATTGTAATGCCATTATAGTAAGCATTGTGGTATTTATTGTTCCTAAAATATTATTTGTTATTACTATTACTTTAGATCTATTTTTATATGTTTCTATTAAATCTAAATATGTAAAATATTCAGTATTATATGGTACAATCAATCCGCCTGCACCCTCAATATATAATTTATCGTATTTTTTTGCATTTAAATCAATAATCTGTTTTATAAGTTCAATATCAATTTCTACACCATCATATTGTGCAGCTAAATGAGGTGAATATGGTTTTTTAAAAAAATATTTATTAATTTCGTTTATTTTTAAATTTAATAATTTTGAGTAAATATATGAATCAGAATTAATATATCCCTTTTCAAAAGTTTCTGACCCAGTTTCAACTGGTTTAATTACACCTGCATTTATATTATTTTTCAAATCATTTTTTAATAATTGTGAAACAGTATATGTTTTACCTATATTAGTCCCAACTCCAACTATAAATAATATCTCCATTCTATACTCCTTTTTACTAATCATCGTCTTCATCAATATAAAATATCATAAATATTGGAAGATGATCAGATACAGTTTTTCTCACTATACTATAATCGTTGTTTGTAAAATCAAAAACACCACATTCACCAGTATATTCTTTAGTATATTTATATGAGAAAAACATATTATCATATGATGAACTTAATCCATTTTTTCCAATTGTTGTTTTGTTTGTAGGATCTAAAGCATAAAATATCTGATCTCTATTAGAAAAAAGAGATTTAAATGCATTATCATGGGCCGGTAAATTAAAGTCACCTGCTAAAATTACATCATCTTCATCACCGTTAATATCTTGAAAATAAATACATACATCATTTAGATAAGATGCTTCTAGTTGTCGTTCGGATTTACTATTTCCAAAGATATTATGAAATAAAACAAATGTAAAATCAAATTCTCCTATTTTAAAATCAGCACCATAAGGAGGTCTTTCAAAAGAGATTTCACTTGTATTTGGAAAAAAACCATATTTTTTTAACATTGTAACCTTATTTTTCTGCCAAATATATCCAAAATACTCCTTATAACTACCACTTCCTACATTTTTTTCTGTAATGAAATAATCCCATTTCGCTTTTGTTGCTTTTTCCAACTCTTTTTTTAATTCTTTCATCCCGTCTTCATTCATTACTTCCTGAAGACCAATTAAATCAAAATAAACAAGCGCTTCAGCAGTTTTCTTATAATTTTTACCTTTCCACCCTAAATGTAATGTATTAAATGATGCTACATATGCTGTTTCTCTGGAAAAAATAGTTATTACAATAAATAAAAAGACTATTAGAATTTTTGTTATTTTTTTCATTTAGAAATCTCCTTTTTATATGGTAAGTATATTTTAAATTCTGTGTAAGATTTATAATCACTTACAACTTCAATAACACCACCGTATTTTTTTATTATATGTTTTGAATTATGTAGTCCTATTCCACTTCCAGAATTTCCTTTTTTTGTAGTAAAACCAAAATTAAAAATTTTATCAATATTCTCTAATTTGATACCTGTACCATTATCTTTGATAATAATTTCGATATTTTTTTCATCATGTTTTGTTTTTATATTAACAATTTTATTGTTAACATCCGAATCTTGCAATGCTTCATATGAATTTTTTATAAAATTGCTAATGACTTGAAATATTTGTGCTTTATCACATAGAACTAAAGGTAAATCATTTTTTATAAAATTTATATTTATATCTCTTTTTTCAATAGAAGAACTATATATATCAATCACATCTTCAATAATATAATTGATATTATTATAATCTTCAGTACCTAAACTTCCTATAAAGTTTTTTTGTAATTGAACTATATCTTTTAGATGAGATACTTTTTTTCTTAGAAATATAAAATTATTTATAGTTGTATTCTTAATTTCAGAAATAATATTATTAAGCTTTGGAATTGCCTTTATAACCTTTATAGAATGTTTATCTTTTTCGTCGATTAATTCTAGCTCTTTCTGAATAATATTTTCTAAAAAGTTAGAAACTAAATCTACTCCAGGAGATTCATCAATAATTTCTTCAAGATTTAAATCAATTATATTAACTATATTTCCTATATTATGTATAATTCCTGCAGTCACTTCAACTAAACCTCTATTATAAGCCTCATCTATAAGTTTTTCCTGTTGTTCTTTAATTTTCTTATTTGCAAGTATGATCTCTTTTGTTCTTTCATTAACCTTAATTTCTAATTCTTTTGCATATGTTTCAAGTTTTTTTTGTAAAATTTTTATCTCTGTAATATTTTTGATAACAATTTGAACATGTAAAAAATCATGTTTAAGTGGTATTACAGATATAATTACATCAATATTTAATAATTCTAAATATGTTTCAAAATTATGTAAAAGTTCTTTTCTCCCAATGTTTACGAATATTTTATCAATATCATTTTTTGAAAAAATATTATCTAAATAAAGATTACTAATATTTATATTACGTTCTTTGATAATATTTATAAAATCGTTATTATACTCCTCTATTTTTTTTGTTTCTAAATTAACAATTAACATTGTATCAGGGGAATAATTAAATATATTTTTATATTTATTCTCTGAAATTTCCAAAGTTGTTAGAGTATTAGATAATAGTTCATTAATTCCAATAATTTGGTTATATGTTGACTCAATTTCGCTGTTTTTTTCATGAATATCATTTATAAATTTTTTATTTTCATAAAATGTTTTTTCTAAATTTTCAATCATATTATTAAAATATTCTTCAACAATTTTAAAATCGTGATTTTTTGAAAAATCTATTCTATGTGTATATTCTCCTAATT
Organism: Fusobacteriota bacterium; assembly: GCA_012519615.1. Taxonomy (GTDB): domain Bacteria; phylum Fusobacteriota; class Fusobacteriia; order Fusobacteriales; family JAAYPW01; genus JAAYPW01. The sequence goes on along the minus strand of JAAYPW010000050.1, from coordinate 19,084 downwards.
CTATCTTTTTAAAACTACTAATTAATTTATCAATTGGAGTATATATAATTTTAGAAATAAAAATCATTGAAATAAAAAGAGTTAAAAAAATTATAAATATAAAAGTAAATACTTGACTTTTCAATTTTTTATAATTATCATTAATTTGTTTTTTATTATACTCTATGATAATTTTCCCTAAAATTTTATCTGAATCTTTAACTAATAATCGATGAACTATTATATCATTTTTTTTATATGGTTGTTTCTTTTTTTTATTGAAAATTACTTTATCTTCACAATTAAATAAAATTAATTGATGAATTGTATCGTCACTAAAAAAAACTGTTGCATTCGAAATAGATAACTCTTCATCATTGTTAACAAGCGATTTTTTTAAAGTATTTACAGCAAGATTACTGATTTTTGTTATTCTTTGCTGGAATATTAGAACATCTTTATTATTTTCTTTCCATAAAAAAAATGTAGCTAAGCTAAAAAAAATAATAAATGAAGGTAAAAAAACAAATAACAAAATTCTATATTTTATTTTCAAAATAATTACCTTCCTTTCAATATTTTATCTATTTTCTATTATATGTTTTGCCATTTTCACAGCTCCTACAGCATCTTTTGAGTAGAAAACTCCCATTTCATTAGCAAATTCTGGAGTTACAACTGCTCCACCTACCATAATATTTATATTAATATTATTATCTCGTAAAAGATTAATTGTTTTTTTCATCTCTAACATAGTGGTAGTCATTAAAGCACTTAAAGCAACAATATCTGCATTTGATTCAATTGCAATTTTTAAAATTTCTTCTTGCGATACATCTTTCCCGAGATCAATTATTTCAAATCCGTTATTTTCTAATAAAACAGAAACGATATTTTTACCAATATCATGAATATCGTTTTTTACAGTTGCAATTACAATTTTTCCAATACTTTCAATTGTTGAATGATCGATTTTTGCATTTAAAATACTAACGGCTTTTTTCATTGTATCAGCAGACATTATAAGTTGTGGTAAAAAATATACACCTTTCTCATATAAGTCTCCGACTTCTGTAATTGCAGGAATTAAAATTTCATTAATAATTTTCAAAGGCGTTTTATTCGAAGTTTTATCATAATTAGAAATAATATCTTCAATATCTTCAAGCTGACCATTCAAAATTGCATTATATAATTTTTCATCTTCGGTTAAATCTTTTTCTGGTAACTTTGATGTGGTAGAACTACTTATATTACTATTTTTTAAGTTAAATTCAATATATTTTTCAGCATTTTTATCTCTATTGGTAAGGACAGATGCAGCTAAAATTGTATTTTTAATCTCATTACTCATTGGATTAATTATAGGCATATCAAGTCCAGCAGCAATACACATTGATAAAAAAGCAGTATTAATGCTATTACGGTTAGGCAATCCAAAAGAGATATTACTAAGTCCTAATGTTGTATTAACACCTAATTTATCTTTTACTAATTGAATCGTTTTTACAGTTTCCATTACAGTTTTTTGCTCAGCAGATGCTGTTAATACTAATGTATCAATAAATATATCTTTCTTTTTTATACCATAAGAAATTGCAGTATTTACTATTTTTTCAGCAATTTGAAATCTTCTCTCTGCATTATCAGGAATTCCATCTTCATCTAGTGTTAATCCTAAAACTCCAGCACCATATTTTTTTACTATTGGTAGCACTTTATGTAAACTTTCCTCTTTACCCATAACAGAATTTACAAAAGCTTTTCCACTATATGCTTTTAATCCCTCTTCAAGTGCATGTAGATCAGTTGTATCTATTGATAGAGGTACATTTACAACATTTTCTACAGCAAGAATTGCTTTTTTCATCATAATAGCTTCATCTATTGTACCTACACCAACATTAACATCAAGCATAGTAGCACCTGCTTCCACTTGTGCAACAGCTTCTTTTCTAATATTAAGTGTTTTATACTCCATAATATCTTCTTTTATCCGTTTTAATGCATTAGGATTAATTCTCTCCCCTAACATTTTAACAATTTCAGGATTTCCAATTCTTGCATAACTGCTTCTTGATGCAAAATAGGAAAAGTTTAAATATTCATCTATATTACGCTTTATAGGAGATTTATCTTTAAAATAATCTGCAAAAACTTTAATATGATTTGGAGTAGTCCCACAGCAGCCACCAAAAATATTTACCCCTAAATCATTATATTTTTTATAATAATCAAGCATATATTCAGGAGATGCATCAAACACTGTTTTATTTCCAATTAATTTTGGTAAACCAGCATTTGACTGTACAAATAGGTTTGTAGAACAAAATGATGAAATATCTTTCACAAAATCATATAATCTTTCTGGACCAACACTACAGTTTACACCTATTGCATCAAGACCAAATCCATCTAAAATTATAGCTGCAGTTTTTGGATCAGTCCCTGTTACAGAACGTCCATCGCCTTGGAAAGTCATAGATGCAATAATTGGTAAATTTGTTATCTCTTGAAAAGCAATTATTGCAGCTTTCATCTCTTTTATATCTGTCATTGTTTCTATAATAATCCCATCAACATCTGTTTTACTTAATATTTCAGCTTGTTCTCTAAATATTTTATAAATAACATCAAAATCAGCAGCACCAATAGGTTCCATCATAATTCCTGTTGAACTTATTGAAGCGAACACTTTAACACTGTTATCCTTAATTAAATCTTTAGCAAGGGTAATAGCAATTTCATTTATTTCAACAATTTTATCTTGTAAATTATACTCCTCTAATTTAGCTCTATTCGCACCAAAAGTATTTGCAGAAATAATCATAGATCCTGCATCAATATAACTTTTATATAATTTTTTAACCATTTCTGGATATTCAATATTAAGAAATTCTGGACAATATCCTGCTTTCATTCCATAATTTTGTAATTCTGTACCAGTTGCACCATCTAATATAATAATTTTATTTTGTAATGTCTCTTGAAACCATTTTTTTTTCATAATTTTACTCCTTATTTTAATATTAATATATTAATTATACTATATTTTTTTGAAAAAAACAACTATTTACTAGTTGTTCGGACTATCTAATATTAGTGTTATTGGTCCATCATTTTCAATACATACTTTCATATCTGCACCGAAAATACCAGTTTGACAATTAATACCAGTTTCTTTGATTTTTTTAATAAATAATTCATAATATTTTAGTGCAATATCATATTTAGCTGACTCAGTATAACTTGGTCGTCTACCTTTTCTCGAATCACCATATACTGTGAAATTACTTACAATAAGAATTTCCCCATTAATATCTTGTATACTTTTATTTAATTTACCATCATTATCATTAAAAATTCTTAAATTAATAATTTTATCTATCATATATTCAACATCTTTATCTGAATCATTTGTTTTTATACCAAGTAATATTAATAAACCATTTTTTATTTCACCAACTATTTTTTTTTCAACAATAACTTTTGATTCAGATACTCTCTGTATAACCGCTCTCATAATTTTCACCCCAATTTTATTATAAAAACACCCTCCTATAAATAAGAGGGTGTTAATGTATATTATTTTTTTATTACAACTCTAAAACCAAGTGCTCTTCCAAAAGAAGATGGATTATTTTTAAATCTGTTTTGAATACGACATTCATCTGATTCGTTTACCCAACTTCCACCACGACGTACTTTTAAATCTGTTTTTACATTATAGATAGGATTAATATTACTATGAGTATTATACGCTTCATCGTAATACCAGTCTTGACACCATTCCCAAACATTCCCACTCATATCATAAATTCCTAGTTCATTAGACTCCTTTTTACCAATAGAACTGATACCAGTAAGACGATTTGAACTTGTTGATGCCCATCCTACTTCATTTAAATTATTACTTCCAGAAAATTTAGTATTTTTTGAATTATTTCCACCTTTTGCAGCAAATTCCCATTCAGCCTCAGTAGGCAGTCTATATCCTAATACTTTACTTATATCATTAGTTATATTTCCATTAAAATCTAATAAATCTCCACTTTCTATATCATAAGCAACTGGTAAATTTTCTTTTTTTGATAACCAGTTACAATAAGCAATTGCACCCCACCAACTTATTTTTACAACAGGTGTATTATCTTCTTTTGCAATTTTACTTCCTTTAAAAATAAAAGAACTATCTTGATATTTTATAGGACAATCATTATCTTTAAGAGAAATAAGTTTTTTACCATTAAAATTTCCGTTTGAATCAATTTTATCATTATTTAGAAATTCAATATATTCTTTTGATAAAATTGGATATTTACCTATAAAAAAACTATTTACTGTAACATTATGAACAGGTTTTTCATCAAATTCATTTTTATTACTCCCCATTTCATATGATCCACTATTAACTAGTATAAAATTTTTTTTAATCATTTTATCAATTTTAGTAGTTTCTATTTCAAGATATTCCTCTGATAAAGCATGTAATTTTAATGAATCTTTATAATATTTTCCATTTTTTCCTACTTTATTTAAATATAAAAGTAAGTTTTTCTTAGCATCAGAGTAATTTTCTAACTCAAATGATGTTTTACCATATAAATAGTAAAAATCAACACTAAGCTTCTCTATTTTTAAATCATTAATTTTCTCTAAATATTCCATTGATTTAATATAATCTTCATTTTTTATTGCATTTTCAGACATTATCATATATTGATCTAATCTCATACTTATTGATAGCTTTTTGTCATTCCCATATGAAAATTTAGTTGCTAAAACTATAAACATAATCAGTATTACTTTCTTCATTGAAAATTCTCCTTATTTTTTATAATATATATATGGTGTATATGGTTCTAATACAAGATCTAATTTGTTTTCTTTAATTATTAATCCCTCTTTATTATTTAAAACTTCTTTAAATGATTTTCCAACAAGTTTATCTGTGAAATCAATTCTTACATTTTGATTATCTTGCCATAAATTTAATATTACAATCATTTCTTCAGAATCTTTTTTTAATGTATAAGCAATTGTTTTGCCAGATGATCTTTCAACACCATTTGTTACGGTATAAGCTTTTAAAAGCTCTATATTTCCAAATTCTATTATATTAAAGTAATCTTTTTTTATTTTTCCTATTTTTTTCACAAATTCTAATAAACTTCCATCAACATTTTCTTGCTCTTCCACAGATACACCATCAGGTTTTTTATTGTATGGTGTAGTCCATGTTGTTTGTCCAAAACCATCATTATTTTTATACCATTCAAATGGTTTTCTTAAATCCTTGTCTCCATGATCTCTTTCCCCTTTTTGACCAATTTCATCCCCGTAATATATTGTTGGCATCCCTTTTAATGTATAAGCCATTGTAAAATATAGTTTTAATTCATTTAATTCCATATTTGTTGGCAATCTAGTCATATCATGATTCGATAAAAATCTTGCCATTACAGCATTTTCAGGTAAAATATTTTCATGTTGTATAATCGACTCATTAATTTCTCTTGAGATTTTTGAGCTCATAACACCTTGTAATGAAAAATCAAATGCAGCATCCATTTCAGAATCGAAATATCCAGCCATTTTATCTAAATCTAACCAAATTTCTCCTAATAATAACATATTAGGATCAATTTCTTTAACTTTTTTTCTAATAACTTTCCAGTATTCATGTGGAGGTCCTTTAACATAATCTAATCTATATCCATCAACACCATCTGATTTATCACCGTCATTATTCGGATCAGTCCAAAATTTTAAAATTTCTACATGATAATCAATTACATCAGGATTATTAATATTCCATGCAATTAAGTCAGCATTTGTTACATCACGTTCTTGTATGTTATGTCTAAAGTCCCAAGAATGAAATATATTATTTTGAATGTTTGAAAAATAAAACCATTTACTGTATTTAGAATCTGGATTATTATATGCATCCATAAATTTTGCTTCTTTATTAGAGCAATGATTTAAAGCAATATCTAGTATTATTTTCATACCACGTTCATGTACTGCAATAGCAAGTTCACGAAAATCATCAATAGTTCCATATTCTGGATTTATATTAAAATAATTACTTGTATCGTAGCCATGATAACTTGGAGATTCAAAAATAGGTGTAAGCCAAATAATATCAGTACCTAAACTTTGAATATAATCAAGTTTATCCTTTATACCTTTTAAATTACCAATTTTACCACCTTCACTTGAGTAAAAACTTCGAGGAAATATTTGATAAATTATATTTCCTCTAGCCCATTCTGGAAATGGTGTATGGTCAGGTTTTCCTACGATAATTTTATCTTCTTCACCTGTTTTTAATTCATTTTTAGTTATCTCTCTAATTTCACTGATTTTCCAATCTTTACTAAATTTAGCAAAAGCAACTTCACGTGGATTAAATGGTAAAATTTGCTCTAAACCTGTAGAAACAAGTATATCATATTTTTTAAAGTCATAAATTTTTAAAGCAGTTTCTGAATTTCCCATAATTAATACCATTGAATTATTTAAATTATATAAATTTGGATAAAAATATGTTAACCCATAATTACTACCTTTGTATGATTTTTCTCCTAACTTAACAACATTTCCATCTGCTACTGCTGGTAAATATGGCTCCATTATTGTTAATAAATGGTTATTTTTAGTATTTCCTATTACAAAAAGATTTTTTTCTATAAGATCAACTTTAGCAACATCCATATCTTTTATTATTGTTGAATCAAGATTATATGTTTTTTTAATAAATGCACTAATTTCTCTTGCAATTATATAAGAACCTCTATCTTTTTCAGTATAGATTATTAATGCATTTTCATACATATTTTTACTTCTAATGCTTAAATAATCAGGTAAATTCTCCTCTAAATTAGAAAACTTAAGTGTTAAATTATTTTTTGCAACTTCGTTAACTACAGGTGCAGTTTTTTGAACTGCTACTTTTGATGAAGTATCTGTATTTTTTGTACAAGCAAATAAAACTAAACTTAGTGATAAAATTGTAAGAAAAAATTTTTTCATACTATGTTAACCTCCTTTTTTTATTTTATAATTAATTATAATTATATTCAAAATTATATTCATATTTTTTAAAATCAAAATTTTCAATTGGTTTATCATTATTTAATTTTTTTTCTATTTCATTATATAAATCAACTATATTTTTTTCACTAGCGTATTTATCTACTATTAAATCAATTTCTTCTTTTGCTTTTTTATAATCTGAAATATCTAAATAGTATTTTGCTAAAAAATATATTTCTGCATCATTTTTAAAGTCTTTTACTATAACTTTATTAAATAACTTTTCTGTTATATATTTTTTGTTATTATTAAAATAAAAATACTGAAAATTATCAATTTCACTAAAGTTTGTAGTTAAATCTATGTTGATTTTTTCATTCTTATTTCCATTTTTTTTCTCAAAATATCCTTTTTCTGCCATGAAATCATATATTTCATCACTTAATTCTGATTTATATTGAATTAAATTTTCATATTTTTCATTAAAAAAATAGTATAAAATTAAATCTTTATTGCTAATTTTATTTAGAGAGATCCCATATTTCAAACAATAACTTATATAATGATCTTTATTGCATAAAGACTCTAAAAATGGTAGATACTCATTAGACCTATTTTTTTCTATTAAAAAACTTTTATATAGTTCAATAATATTTTCACTTACATTAAACTTTGTTATTATATCGACTAAAGAGTCTTCATAATTATAACTAGTTTCAATTACAATATTGTTATCCTCGTTATGATTCTCTTCTATTTTTTCAATCTCTTCTTCTGTAACAATACTTTTACTTTGATTATCTATATAATCATTTTTTTCTATTATTTTATCTGCGTCTTCTTGAGAAAGAAACTCTAAATTTCGAATAGAATCAAGATAGATGTATGCTATTTCATTATCATATGTTTTTTGCAAAATTTTATTTGAAAGTTCATATTTTTCTAAATAATCATCTATATAAAATATTAATATCTTATCAACTAAATATTTTTTCTTAGAATTTGGAAATTTAATATTGTAATTATTTATTAAATTTAAAACTAAGTCTCTATTTGATAATCCATATATTGAATGAAAATACTCAATTAAATTAATAAAATAAATTTCATTATTTAAAGCTAAATTATATAATATTTTATTATTATTTGTTATCTTATATAAGATATTTAATTTATCATAATCTTTTGAAAATATATACTGATTTATTAAATTACTTATTATACGATTATATTGAACTTTATCTCCAATATAGTCATAATAATAAATTTCTTCGTATATATCACGTAATTCAATATTTATATCTTGCAATTTAGCATAATTAAAATATGAAAAATATCCATTTTTATCATATATGCTAGCTATTTTTTGTCTTTCATTTTCTAATTTCTGATATTTATTAGATATATTGTAAAATATTATTTTTAATAATGATTTGTTAGACAGATTATAATTCGATAAGAAATTAGCAATCTCATTTTTATCAGAACTGCTCCATGTATTATCATAGTAATAATTATAAAATAGATTTTCATCATTAATCAATAACTTTAATTGCGATAAATTATTTATATTATAATTTTCAATATTCATAGAATGAAGATTATTTTCTATAATTATATCTTTTATTTTTAAATACACTCTATCTTTTTCGAACTGACTTTTGGAATCAGCATATTTTTCATAATATTCTAGTGCCTTTGTATAGTTTAATTTTTCTAAATAGTAGTCACCTATTAATTCAAAGTTTCCTTTATTATCTTCATATTTTTTTATGTAGTTTTGAGAAATGTTTTCAAATCCTAAATTTTGATAGGCAACAGCCAACTCATAATAAGATTCGACTGTTCCTAAATACAATAAATTTTCCAAATATATACTTGTTTGCACAGGAAATAATATTTTTTGATTATCAATTTCTAATGAAGTATATTTAGTTTCATACATTGAATAAATATTTATTGATAATATAATAACTAATATACTTATTAAATTTTTTTTCACCCTATTTTCCTCCCATTGCCTTTTTCTTATAAGTTCTAATATCATTATCTACCATATCAATTTTTTCTAAATATTCTATCTCTTTTATAGCTTCATCATTTTTACCTGTTTTTAAATACATTTTAATTAATTCTTTTTTCGACTCTAAATTTATTTTAGATTTATAAATCATATTTTTTTCATTTGAATCATCTATATTATAGGATATTTTCTTATTTTCATCAAGTACTATATCATGAAAAAAATCTCTTGTTTTAATTATTTTAGGAGTTATAAAAATAACAAGGTTTGTTTTTTTTCTTGTATTAATTTCACTTTGAAATAATTTACCAATTAATGGAATTTTTCCTAATATTGGCACGGACTTTTTACTAAGAATATTATTTTCTTTAATTAAACCTCCAATTACCAGCGTATTTCCATCATCGATTATAACATTTGTATCAGTTTTTCTTGCTGAAGTTTGAGGTAAGTTGTCAGAAGTATATCCCGTTACTTCCTCTACACTTTGCATAATTTCCATAATTATTTTACCATCTTCAAATATTACAGGTATAACTTCTAATATTATTCCTGTTTCAATTTCAACAATATTTTCATCATTACTATCATCATCGTCATTACTACTACTTGTTTTCGTATTTATTCTATAACGAAATTTTTCTCCAATATTAATATGCGCTTTTTTACCACTAATTGTTGTAATTGTAGGATTTGATAATAAATTAGAATTATTATCCTCCATTAAAGCATTAAAAAATAATTGAAAATTATCTAGACTTAGCAATCCTAATCTAATATCAAGACCATCAAGAGATCCTTTTGCAACGTCTTTATTTCCAACATTAATATCAAAATTATTTCCTTTAGAAGATTCTCCGAGATATTGCCAGTTCACACCAGTTTCTTTACCAAATTCATCTCCTATTTCAATAATTTTTGCTTCTATTGTTACTTGTAACGGATGAATATCAAATTCTTTTACAATGTTTTTAAAGATTTTCACCTCTTCTTCATCACCATGAACAATGAAACTATTAAGTTCTTTACTTACTTTAATTAATAAATTAAAATTTAAATTTAAATCTTCAATTATTTTCTCTATATTTTCAGAATCTAAATATTTAATTTTTATAACTTCTGTTTTATATCCTGTTTTTAAGTTTTCTTTACTTTTATCTTTATCTAAATCAGTAATTAATTGTTCTACTAAATGTTTTTGTGTATTATCAATATATAAAATAATTCTATTATTTTTTTCCTCAGCAATAATTTTATCATCTTCACTTAAAATAATAGATAATTTTTCTTTCACACTCAATGCATCTATATTTTTTAAATCATACGTAAAATATATTTCTTCCCGTTTTATAGACTCTTGCTTATTTCCTTCTTTTTTAAGTTCGTCTATTGATTCAATTCTGATAATATTTTCTTTTTTTAAATATGTATACCCATTTACAAATAAAATATTTTCTAATGCTTCATCCACATCAACATCTCTAAAACTAACGGTAATTTTACCATTAATGTTACTTCCTGCAATTATATTTAAATTATACTCACGAGAAATGATTCGAATAACATCTAAAAGCTCCATATCCCTAAAGTCAACACTAATTTTTTTATCTATTGCAACTTTTTCACCATTATAACCTTGTGAAAATATTAAACTGCTTACTATAAATACTAGTAATAAAATTAGTCTTTTTTTCATAAATTATTCCTCCCATATTTTCACATTTTGTAACTCACCAAATTTATCAGATAAAATAACTTCACCTATTTTTATGTCTTTTACCTGATAAAAATTGTAATTATCGCCTTTTTTTAATATTTCCCCATTTTCAATTATAATTTTTCTACTATTTTCATTAGTTATAAATATACCTAATATTTTTGGAAATGCTTCCTGATATTCGGAACTAATAGCATTATCACTATTTATCATTTTTTCTTCATAATTTAAATGAAATATGTCTCTTTTAACAGATTTTATTATAATTTTTTCAGTTAACAAATCATTTTTTTCATTATAATTTATTTTTTCAATATTTAGATTATCTAAATTATCAATATCTATTTTTTGTTCATCACTATCTATAGAGTTGTCATCTATATCTTCTGTAATTTCCAAATTTTCTTCGTCATCTATCTCTTCCAATATATTATTTTTTGAAAATTTTTCATTCCAATAATTTTTTTTAAAAAATTTATTAGGTGTAAAATATATTATACCAGCGAAAATGATAACTAATACCAGTGTTATTATTTTAGTTTTTTTAGTCATAATAATCCACCTCATTATCTTCATTTTCGTTCTTTTCAACTACGATTTCTTTATACATATAACCTATAATTTCTACATTTGTTTCTACACCAATTTCAGATCTTTTAATATTACATTTATCTATTGTTAATTTTTTCTTAATTATATTTAAATTATTAAAAAAATTAACTAAGTTTTCATAATTTGAATTAATATTCATTGTTATTTTAAAATGATAGAAGTTTTCATCTTCTTCGTTAGAATAATCAATTGATTTTATTAAAATATTATTTTTTTTTGCTATTTCTGTAATTTTTTCAATTATATATTTTTTATCTAATTCTGTAATAAGAGTCTTCTCATACTCATTTAATATCTCCTCTTTCTCATTTATTATTTCTATCATATCAACTACGCTTACAGAGTTAATTAAATTAACTTGATACTCTGTTTTTAAATCATTTAAAATTTGATTATTTTGTTTAGTTTTATTTTTTAATTTTGTTACTACAGTATTATTCAATAATGTAATAAATACAAGATAAAAAATTATAATTAGAGCAATTCTTTGAATTAATTCCTTTTTTTTCTTATTGTCCAATATTTAATTCACCACCGATCTCTAGTTCCATATTAAACGATGCTTTATAATTAAACTCCTCTTGTTTTGAATTTTTAATGACAACTTTATTATATTCATTTTCAAGTTTTTTTGAAAAATCTGAAATATTTATCATCGGAAATCCATCTTCTGATATAACTACACCTTTTATTAATACTATGTTATTGTCATAAGAAAGAGTTTCAAAATACATTCTATCTGAAATAATATGACTTATGTCAAATAAAAAATCTATTAGATCATTTTTTTTATTATTTAATATCTCGTAACGTTGTTCATCTTCTATAATTTTATTATATTTACTAAGAATTTCATCATAGTTATTAGATGCATCATTAATCATATCAATATTTTTTTGAATTTTTTTAATTTCATTATTAGATTTAGAATAGTTTTTAAATTCGTTATTTAAAATATATGCAATTGGTAGTAATAAAACTATTATTATCATAATAATTTTTAAATAATTTTTATTTGATTTATTATTTATTTTTTTTAAAATTTTTGTTGGTTTATATAATATTTTATCTATTAAAGTCATTCCAAGTAAGTTAGTATAACATGAAGAATTTTCAAAAAAATATGATTCTAAAGATTTATCATATTCGAAATTTTCGGTTCCAGTATATATTTCGACATTATCAATTTGTAACTCCTCAATTAATAAATCTTTTATGTTTTTTAATTTAGAACTTCCACCGCAAAGATAAATTTTATCAATTCCGCTTCCCTTATTTTGATTTGTAAAATAATCAATTGAGTGTATTAATTTTCTCACAATTTTATCCATTACAGACTGGTAAGCAATATTTAAATACATCCCTCTTTTTTCACCATATTCAAGAAGCTCTTCTGTTTTTTGCTTTGAAATATATCCATATTCTTTTTTTAGTTCTTCTGCTTCATCATAACTTATTTGTAAAAAATTTGATATAGTTCTTGTGATTTCATCCCCACCAATATTGACTTCTCTGTAAATTATCAAATTTGCGTCAATATACACAAACAATTTTAAATTTTCAAATCCAAAATCTATATACATTGTATTGCCTTTTTCTGTTTGATTAAGTTTAAAAATTCGATTTAATGCAAAAACATCGAAATCTAAAGAGTTTATTTTAATATCAAGGTTTTCTAGTAATTTTAAATAACTATCAGGTAATATAATGTAAAAAATTACATATTCTTTTTTATCATCTTTATCTATTTCACCCATTATTTCGTAAATTAATTTTTGATTTCCAATTTCTCCATAAAATTTCTTAATCTCTCTTTTTAAAACAATTAATATCTCATCATTTGGAATGACAGGTATTTGAATTCCTCTTATATACAAATCACTTGAATATCTATTTACATTAATAATATGTGACATCCATTTTTTTTCTTTTAGAATCTCTTTAATTTTTATTTTTATAAATTCATCACGGTTATCAATGTCATTTGGGATAAAAACTTTTTCAATATTTAATATTTTTTTAGATTTTTTTTTTAATTTGTATTCTATAAATTTAATTGAATTTAACTCAATATTTATAGCTAAACTTTTCTTAAACATACTATCCACTCCCTTTAATTCCCTAATAAAATGCTCTTACTAAAATTATATATTTATTATTTGAATTTATATTTAAAATATATTTTTTATTTTTTTCTAAAAATTCATTACTCACATATGAACGATATCTATTATTTAAACTTTTATTTAAACTGATATTTAGATTATCTACTGTTATTACTGGATTTGTTGTAGAGATAACAGTAATATATAATTTAGATAAGTTTTCATTTTGAAATAACATCTCATAATTAAATGATTTATCATTTATAAAAATATAATTTTTTACTTTTGATTTATATACCGGAAGTGTATTTACTGTGAACCATTCTGAATTACCATAAATTGTATCTTTATTTAAAATAGACAATACACTTTCTTCAACTTCGTCTTTTACAATTTTTTTACTAAGTAAATCAATTTCATAAAATTTTCTTTGTGTGCTTAAGTTAATTGCAGTTGCAAACATTAGAAAAATGCTAATAAAAAAAATAGTCATTATTATACTTACACCTTTTTCTTTCATAACATTCCTCCTATATCTATCTAAGCGATATTCCAGTACCTACTTTATGAACTATCTTTTCAGATACTCCTTCTAATTCCAATTGTATTAAAATATATTGAATTTCACTTACTTGTGAATTATTTGTAATTTCTGATAATCTATTATTTATGTTATTTTTGTAAAAATAAAACTTACAAATGTTTACATTTAAAGGATTTTCTTTTATTAACATATTACTTCTAAGAACATATTCACTATTTTCCATTATACTTTTATTAGCACGATTATATGAATACCTAATTATAGGAATTTCATTATTTCTAACACCGTTTTTATCAACATATTCAATTTCAAAATACTCATTATTTACCGTATCAATTCTTGATATTCTTGGAAAAAAATTATTCTTTTCTATTTTTTTTAGTTTGCTTTCTATTCTTTTAAAACATAAATCTGTTTTTGTAGTAAATTCATTTGCTTCATTATTAACATTATACGCCATCATAGACATTTGTAATATTTTAGATACTCCGTAAGCAAGTAAACTTATAATTGAAACTGCAATCATAAGTTCAACTAAAGTAAATCCTAATTTTTTTTTTATCATAATTATCACCTTCTATACAGCCATTTTAGCGTTGCATAAATTTTATCAGTACTTGACTCATAGCAATCTACCTTAATAATAAACGTATTATCTTTATCACCATAACTTAATAAATGAATATAATCATCATCTAATAAATTTTCACCATTTAATTCAATTTCAGTAATTGATTTAACAGAAATTGTTCTATAAAATTCAGTATCTAACACATCAATATTTTGAGTTGGTTTTCTAATGCCTCTATTTTTTTCAGTGTATTTATCATAATTTTTTAAGTTATCTCCACTATTTTGTGTAATTTTTAACTTTAATTCCTCTAATAAACCTTTACTATAATATATAGCTTTATAATTTTTATGCGCTTCAGAAGAGAGTTTCATATTATTATTAATAATCTCTATAAATGGAAAAATAGCAATTGATAATATTGCAATAGAGATAATAATTTCTACTAAAGTAAATCCTCTTTTTTTCATGATTTACAACCCCTTTATATAATCACCGATTCTTCTTATCCCTTCAATAATATTTTCCGTAGATGTAGCATAAGAAATACGAATAAATCCTTCTAAATTACTTCCAAAATCAATTCCAGGTGTAACAGCAACTTTTGCTTTTTCTAGGATTTCATATGCAAACTTTAATGAATTATCTGTATATTCCCTCACATCAATTATCATATAATAAGCACCTTCTGGATTAGCAGCAATTTTTAAATTATGTTTTTTCAATTCATTAATTGTTATGATTCTTCGATTATTATACTCTTTTATCATATTTTCAACTTCTTTTTCAACTTCTAGACTAGTCAATGCTTTTATTGCAGCATATTGCGATATAGTATTTGCTGAAATAAATAAATTTTGTTCAAGCTTTTGTGTTAAACTTAAAAATTTATCTGGAACAATTAAATAACCTAGTCTCCATCCAGTCATAGAAAAAAGTTTAGAAAAACCATTAAGAACAATTGCGTTGTCGGTATAATTTAATATACTATCATACTGTTTTCCGTTATATACAAGTCCCTGGTATATTTCATCAGAGATTACACATAACCCTAAATCTGCAATTTCTTGATATTCTTTTTCTTTAATCACATCTCCAGTAGGATTTGAAGGACTATTAATTAATATTGCAGCTGTATTTTCTGTAATTTTTTCCTTAATTTTATTAATATCCATTTTAAAATTATTATTAATATCTAAATCATAATTTTTCATTTTACCAGATAAAAAATTAATAAAATTTGGATAACAAGCATAACCAGGATTAGATGTTAAAATCTCTTTTTTATGGCTATATTCTAGTACAACATATATAGCTAACAGTAATGCAGGACTCGTTCCTGCTGTTACAACGATATTTTCATAACATATATTTGTTCCGTATTTTTCATTATAATATTTTGCAATTTCAGTACGTAACTCTTTCATTCCCATACTATGTGTATATATTATTTTTTCTTCATTAATAGCTCTTATTCCCTCATCTTTAATAGGTTTCGGTGTATCAAAATCAGGTTCACCTAATTCTAAATGTATTATATCTTCCATTTCAATAGCTTTTTCTAATATATCCATAGCTTTAAATGATTTAATCTCTTTTTTTGATTCCAAAATATTCATTCCTTTCATGTTAAAAATAACCATTTTAATTATATACCAAATTAAATAGTAAATCCTCTATTTTTTAAGGTTTTTTTATAATATTTTTTATTTTAATCTTGCTCAATTGATAAACTTGCAATGCCATTTAATGTTAAATCAGCATATGTATTTTCACCAAATTTTTCATATTTATAATATGCTGCCACTCCAATCATTGCTGCGTTATCTGTACATAACTTTATTGATGGAAAAAAAACATTTAAATTATATTTTTTTCCCTCTATAGATAGTCTTTTTCTAAGTAATGAGTTTGCAGCTACACCACCAGCAATGATTATACTACTTACATTTTTTTCTAAGGCAGCTTTTATTGTTTTTTTAACAAGTATATTTACTATATTATTTTGAAAAGAAGCAGCTACATCATCATTACTAAAATTCTCCCCGCGCATTTTTGCTCTATTAACATAATTTATAATAAAAGTCTTAACGCCGCTGAAACTAAAGTCATATTCTCCGGTTAGTTTTGGTTCTGTGATTTTTAAAAAATTCTCATCACCATTATAATACATTTTATCAATTATAGGTCCCCCAGGATATCCCAATCCTAATACACGTGCAATTTTGTCATATGCTTCACCAACAGCATCATCTATTGTACCTCCCAAATTTGTAAAATTATGAGATTCATCTATATATACTATATTAGTGTGACCACCAGATACAACAAGAGATATTGCAGGTAATGTTATATTATGTTCTAAAAAATTAGAGTATATATGTGCTTTTATGTGATGAACAGGGATAAGAGGTTTTTTTAGTGTGTATGAAAGTGATTTTGCAAATCCTATGCCAACTAAAAGCGCACCTATTAATCCAGGTGCATAAGTAACAGCAATTGCGTCAATATCATCAAGAGAAAGTTTAGCTTCTTCAAGACTTTCATCTAATACTGCAGCAATATTTTTTATATGATAACGGGAAGCAATTTCTGGAACAACTCCACCATATTCTTTATGAATATCAATTTGTGTTGATATAATATTTGATAAAATTTTCTTACCATTTTCAATTATCGCAATTGACGTTTCATCACAAGAAGTTTCAATACCTAATATTTTCATTTTTTCATGTAAAATATATAATATTTTACAATAAATCCCTCCTTATACAATTTTTATTTTATATAAATTATACCACATAATTTAATGAATTTCAATAAATATAATAGGTACCCATATTGGGTACCTATTATATTTATTAATTTGATATTTTTATAAATTTAATATTTTCAGAATTATTATTTGGGGTATATAAATCAAAATAATCTTTACCTGGATAATAATATACTGTACCTCCAGGTGCGAGATATCCTATAAATTTTTCTGTTGGTTGTTTAATTACATTATCTTTCGTAAAATTAAATATATTTCTTTCATTCCCATATCCATATACACCAGCTAAATTTACTAAATTAGCAATTCTATAATTCAATAAAAGTGTTTCAAAATCAGTAAATACTGAATTATCTTTTTTCATAATATCTACAATACTACGATAATCAGGATATTCATGCTCTATTATTTTTTTAAAAAGTTTCTCTTTACCTGAATATTGATTTTTACAATATTCTAAGAAAGTATATGATAATCCATAACTTTCTCCATTATCATAGATATCAAAATAACAAAGAGGTTTTCCATTTCGAATTAATTCATCTCTATCATTACGAAATACATCTAAATATAAATCACGTGGTATTCCACTAACATAATGTTCTGCAGCCATAGATAATCCCTCATCAATCCAAATATCCATCTCTTGTTTACCTTCAATATATCTATTTCCATAATTAATTAGATGTTGAAATTCATGTGCTAAAGTACTAAGCATCTCCTCTGAATTAGGCGAATATCCCAAATTATCTAAATTTGAGTTCATATATATAATTTCCATCTCATTCCCACCACTATAATCAACAGGATCAAAATACCCAAAATATTCATCACCTAAATCCATATATAGAATAACAACTTTTGCATTTGAATCAATATCAGTTGGCTCTCCAAAAACATTAACCATTTTACCATATATATTTAAATCAAAATATTTACCGATTGAATCCCAACTAAAGTTTTTACTAAAATTACTATTTTTTTCTAAAAAAATTAAACATTTCGAATCATAATCTCCATAAACTTTTGTAGCACTTCTAATATTATATTTACTTTTATTATAATCATACTCTAAAAAATTATACTCTTTTGTATTTTCGTTAATTCTTTTAAGAGTATTTTTTTTATAATTATTTATATTATCAATGGGACCCCTCCTAACCATTCTGTCTTTTTTGATAATCTTTTTTTTATCTAAATTATTTCGTTTTGTACTATAAGAACTTGATATATCATCTTTTTTTATGTCACCTATATTTTCTAACGAGTATTGACTTACCCCTTTTTTATTTAAAGCAATTATAACATTTTTATCAAGATTTTCAATTTTAATCTCTTTAACTGCACTGTTGCTTACTTCCAAAACTATTTTATTGCTTTCAACATCATCTACTTTTGCATATATAGTGTATTTACCTGCAATAGTTGATGAAAATCTACTTTTATTTATATAACTTTTTTCATTTACATAAAGTGTATAAGTTCTTTTTATTTTTTCATTAGAATCATTATACATTAGAATAGTAAAATTTGCACTGTCAACTCCATCAGCCAAGATAACGTCTCTATCAGAATTTATTGTTATTTTGTATACATCTTCTCCAAAAAGAAATTCTTTTGCTTCACTACATCCTAGCAATAAAATAAGTATAATTATTATTAAAAAAAATTTTTTAATTAGAATCACCTCCAAGTTATTTTATAATTTAATTTTTT